>NZ_JANIID010000012.1:0-203975 GCF_024519335.1 Streptomyces telluris | reverse complement strand
GGGGGGGGGGGGGGGGGGGGGGGGGGGGGGGGGGGGCCCGCGCCACAGGCGCCGCGGCTGGATGAGGCGCGGGCGCGTGGGGGCCCGCCCCGGGCAGGTGCCCGGGGCGGGCTTCTTTGCTCGGGCGGGCCGGCTTGCTCAGGGCGGGCCGCCTCGCTCAGGCTGCGGCTCAGCGCGGCCAGAGCTGGATCAGCCACTCCTCCGTGCCGTGGAAGAACATCTCGCCGGCCGCATGCCGCTCCTGGGCCGCGACACGACCCAGGCTCGCCGCGCGCAGCCGGTAGGCGCCCGGCCCGCCGAGGTCGACCGGCTCGCCCGACGGATAGCCGTCCCACTCGTTGAGCTGCACCTTCCCGTGCCGGAACAGCTCGAACTCCACCGTGTCCAGGGTGTCCCAGCTGCCCGGCGGCGCCGGCGGTTCGCCGGACCAGCTCTCCAGCCGCACCCGCGGGTGGAAGTCGGTGGTGGCGCACCGGAAGAGCACGCCGCCCGGCCCGGCGAGCACCGTCCATCGCTTGGGAGCGGTGCTGAGCGCCGCCTGCGGATCGGCGCCGTCCTCCAGGCCGCGCAGGAAGAAGGTGAAGTACGAGACGCAGGGCTCGGCGGTGCGCACGCCGAGGAGCTCGGCGGGCGGGGGTGCGGCCGTCACCGGCTCACCTCCAGCGGTCAGCTGCGGATGTGGACGTAGAACGCGTCGGAGTCGAGAATACGGTCGAGCTTGTAGAACTCCGCGATTTGTTCGCCGCCCTTCCTGTTGTCCTCCGCCGGAATGGCCTTGGCCGCGTAGTTCTGATGGGCCGGCTGGGCGCCCGCGCTCTGGTACGTCGACGCGAAGGGGTACTCGTCGCACTGCAGGCCGCGGGAGGCGTAGCCCGGCCAGTAGCGCTCACAGGTGGCGCGGACCCGGTCGCCGCTGCGCTTCTGCATGGCCTTGTCGTAGTAGTTGCGGGTGAGCGCCTGGCCGCTGGACGGCGCTCCGGGCACCTCCTTCGCCCGGTAGACCGGCTTGGTGCGCTCCGGCCGGAACTGCGCGTCACGGATGTTGCGCGCGGTCTGCCGCACCTCGCGGTCGCGGATGCCGATGCTGCTCATCACCGGGACGACGACGTCGAAGACGCACGCGCTGCTCCGCCCCGGTATGTAGGACGCCGAGTCGCAGCGGAAGCCGCCGCGGCCGGTGGTCACGGACTTGTGCCGCCCGCCCTGGATGCCGGTGAAGCGCTGGGTGATGTTGTAGTACGCCCGCTTGTCCGGCCCGTCGCCCGCGTGTGCCGAGTTGAACCAGTGGTACGAGCCGGTGCTGTCGCGCATCCACTCGCTGAGGGTGTCGGTGCGTCCGTTGCCCGGCTCGGAGGTGCAGCGGGGCGATCCGCTGAGGTTCGCGCAGGCGATGCTGTGGCGGAGCTTCAGCCCGGAGACGTCGCCCTTGACGTCGCTCTTGTCGAGGAGCGTGCCGTAGTAGATCCGGCGCTGCCCCTCGTAGCCCTCGCCGATGGTGGTGGCGCGGAACCTGAAGGAGCCGATGGGGTAGCACCCGATCAGCCACCTGCACTTCTGCTTGTACAGGGTCTGGGTGGTGCCCTGACAGTGGAAGAAGTGGTCGATGGTCCAGCCGTAGGTCCGGTACGTCTTCCGGTTCTCCATGCAGACGTTGATGTTGGGGTCGGTGCGCCGGAGGGCTGGGGCCTCGGGGCTCCCCTCGGGGCCTTTCCGCTCGGCGAGGGAGCTCGGCGTCTTTCCTTCCTTCTTCAGCGTTTGCAGGGTGCGGGAAGCGGTCATGCGCTCCTCCATGTCCTGCGCGCTCTCCTTCGGCAGGCCCTGGTGGGCCTTGCGGTCGTCGAGGCCGAACGACGGTGTTCCCCCGGGGTCGGGGGCCGGCTCCTCGGTCACGATGGTGAAGTCCGTGGTGTCCGGCGTGGGCGCGGCGGTCGCCGCTCCGGCGGGCACGGTCAGCAGCACGCTGAGGCCCAGGGCGCTGATGACGGTGACGAGTGGTCGCCTCACGAGACGGTGTCCTCCTTGCGGTGCGGCACCACCGGAGGGGCCCGGACGCGTACGACGACCCCGCTCCGTCGATGCCATGTGCATGACACGTCAAACGTAGCCCCTGATGCAGCAACCCGCGGCTGTGACACGCCGGTTGGTCAGTTCGGGCAGCCACCCGGTCCGAGCAACAAGATCCCGCACGGGCCGCCCTGCCCGGCACGGAACCCTACGGGCCGGCAGGTGCCCGGCATCCGGATGATCTTCACAAGAACGGTCAATACCGCCGTCCGGGCGAGGTGCGCGCCGCTGGACTCTGGGCTTTCATGGAAGCAGGGGCCTCCGTCCCGGAGGGATTCGCCATGGGGTTCTTCGACTCGGTGGGTGACTTCTTCAGCGACGCCTACGACGCCGTACGCGGTGGCGTGGAAGAAGCGTGGAACGTCGTCACGGAGGCTGCGAACCGTCTGCTCGGCCTGCCGGACTTCCTCGCGTGCCTGCTGGGAATCCACCCCAGGAAGAAATTGCGGCTCCGCGTCCTGATCCTGCGCGACGAACACGGCCGTCCGCTGATGTCCGAGCGTGACGTCCTGCCCGCGGTCGAGCTCGCCAAGGACGTCTTCCGCGATCAGTGCAACGTCCGCGTGCTCGCCGTGGGCGGCGTCATGGTCCGCACCCTCCCCGGCCCGGCCCCCGAAGCCGCCCTGAAGGTGGGCTGCACCTGGGACGCGTGGCGAGAGGACTTCGGGGCAGCGGGCCAGTACTTCCGCGACAACCTCGCCCGAGGCGGGTTCCTCGGATACGCCCGCCCGATCACGGTCTTCATCGTCTGCGACGTCCGGAACAAGACGGGCTGCTCACTGGGCCCGCTGACCGACTACGTCACCGTGGACGTCCCCGGAATGGCCTCCCCCACCGCACCGGACGGCCGCCCACGAACCCTCGCCCATGAAGTGGCCCACTCCTGCGGTCTCACGCACCGCGAGGATCCGAACAACCTGATGGAACCCAGCGGCCCGGGCACCACCCTCACCGGCTGGCAGGAGTGCGTCTTCAGGAACTCCCGCCACGTCACGTACCTGTAAGGGCGCACGAACGCGTATGAACGCGCACGATGAGGAACCGTGCCGAAGGTTCACCCACCGGATCGAGGAATGACGAAGGGGCGCCCGACCGGGCTGCTGCCCGCCGGGCGCCCCTGTCCCCGACTCGGCTGCGTTCTGCGCTACGCCTTGCGGAGCCGGTCGATGATGCCGTCGAGGTCGCGGGTGAACAGATCGGGGCGGACGTAGTGGCCGCCGGGCACCTCGTGCCATTCGTGCGGGATGCCGGCCCTGTCGAGGAAGCCGCGGAACTCCCGCTGGGTGTCGAGCACGGCCGTCTCGTTGAACCTGTCCCAGAAGGTCGGCTCGGGGCTGGTGCCCGCGACCATGAAGACCCGCTTGTTCCGGTAGCTCTCGACGCGCTCGCACGGGTTGTCCATGCTGACCCGGTTCTGGTCCCACGGCACGCCGTAGACCGTTCCGCCGCCCAGTTCGATCGCCGCGGAGGACGCGTTGGCCCAGTGGACGACGCCGCCCTGGATCCCGCCTGCGGGGCCCCGCAGGCTGGCCGGGCCGGAGTGGGAGCTCACCGAGGCGAAGTGGCCCCAGTACTTGGCGGCGTACTTGAGCGCGCCGAAGCCGCCCATCGAGAACCCGGAGACGGCGCGGCCGTCGTACTCGGCGAAGGTCCGGAAGTTCGCGTCGATCCACGGGATCAGCTGGTTGATGTGGAAACTCTCCCAGTTCCGGGGGCCGACGGTCGAGCTGACCGGGTTGGAGTACCAGCCCGCGTGCCCGCCGTCGGGCATCACCACGATGACGGGCTTGCCGGCGGTCCAGGCACGGATGTTCAGGGGCGGGCGGTCGAAGGTGATGAAGTCCTGGTCAGTGCCGCCGCCGTGCAGCAGGTAGACGACGGGGTAGGTGCGCCCGCTGAAGTGGTAGTCGTCGGGGAGCAGGACGTTGACGGCGGGCTTCCAGCCGATCTCGCGGGTCTCGAACCGGTAGTACCACATGCGGGGGTCGGCTTCGCCACGCTCCACGATGCGCAGCCCGAAGCCGTCGCCGGCCGCGTGGGCCGCCGACGCCGACGCGACGACGGACCCGGCGCCGAGGGCCATGGCGGCGGAGACCCCGCCGACGGCTTTCAGTACGTTCCTGCGGGTGGGGCGGTGCTCGCTCAACGGGACCTCCTGGTCGGGGGTGGCTGATCGGTGGGTGACCGGTCGGTGAATGAGTGGGATGTGAGCGCGGTCCGGGGACCGAGGGTCCGCAAGGTAGTCATGGGCAACGGGGCAAGGAACCCGGAACGATCCGGGGTGACAGGCGCGGGGGTTCCTGGTGGACTCGGAGAGTGCGACGGCACAGGCACGACGCGGTGCTGGATTCCCAGTGCTGGATTCCCAGGGTCCCAGCGACCTCAGCAGTCCCAGCAGTCCCAGCAGTCCTGGTGGCCCGGAGGCCTCGCTCACCGCACGGACGCGGGGCGCGGGCACTCGGGGATCCGCGGGTGGTCCTTCGTCCGTACGGCGGGCAGCCAGGCGGTGGGCCGTGCGGAGCCCCGCGGGAGGCGCACGCGGTACCAGGCGGCGGACTGCGTGTCCGCCTCGTCGATGATGGGCATCCCCTGCGGGAGGAGGCAGTCGACGGTGAGCTCGTCGCCGTGCCACACCCGTGTCGGTACGACGTTGTCGATGGTGTAGGGCCGGAGGGGGTCGATCGCCAGGCCGAGGCTGCACTGCGGGTCCCTGTCCGTACGGCCCCGGCAGCTCAGCTCGGCGTTGAAGACCCGGAGGCGCCCGGCTGCTTCGGCCGCCGCGACGCCGGGCTTGCCGGGATGACCGGGCGTTCCGGACGTGCCGTGTGCGGCGTGCGTGCCGTGCGTACCGGCCACGCCGTCACCTACGGCGTACGGCCAGATCGCCGCTCCCACCGTGCACACCGCAACGGCTGCGAGAGTGGCGCGGGCTCTTCTCCTTCGCCGGCGCATCACCGGGTGCCCGGTCTCCACCGTGGCTTCCACCAGAGTCTCAACCGGGGTCTCAGCCGGGGGCTCAACCGGGGTCCCTACCGGGGGCTCTGCTGTCGTGGCCGACGCCCGCCGGCCGGTGATGCGCGCGAGCAAGCTCTCGGCGGTGTGCGTGGCGCGTGCGGCGTGGGTCGGGGCCAGGCAGTCGGCGGCCAGCGCGCGCCAGAACGGCGGGACCGCGCTGTCCAGGCGCAGTGGTGCCCGCCCCTCGGCGTACTCCTGCGTCGCGGCGCCGCGGGCCATGGGCGTGGCGCCGGGAAACGGCGAGGCACCGGCGGCGAACACTTCGTGGATCATGATGCCCAGGGCCCAGATGTCGGCGCTCGGACGCACCTCCACTCCCCGCTCGCCGAGCGGGGCCCTCCACCGCTCGGGCGGGAGGTAGTCGAAGGTGCCCATCGGGGGCGCGTACCCATGGGTGCCGTGGGTGCCGGTCAGTTCCGTGGCCAGCCCGAAGTCCGAGAGTTTCACGGAGCCGTCCGGCATCAGCAGGATGTTGTCGGGTTTGAGGTCCCCGTGCACCCAGCCGCTGCGGTGCAGGTGTGCCAGGCCCTCACAGATCTCGGCGAACAGCCGGACGCCTACGGCATGAGCACCGTCACCGTCACCGTCACCGGCACCGGCACCGGCACCGTTACCGTCACCGTCACCGGCATCGTTACCGGCGCCAACGCCGGCGCCGATGACTCCGGCGTCGAGCATGTCCCGCAGGCTGCGCTCGGCCCGCTCCATGACCAGCACGACGGCGCCGTCCAGGATCGGGGAGTCCGGTTCGCTGAGTACGACGGAGTCCAGCAGACGGATCAGCCTCGGGTGGGAGGACCGGCGGCCGAATTCGACCTCGCGCCGGGCGGTTTCCGCGGCCTTGCGGGCCTGGCGCGGTGCCAGGCCGGCGGTCGGCAGAACCTTGAGCGCGACGCCGCGGGGCACGCCGTGACCCGGCCGCCCCGCCGCCCGGCCCGAGTGCGGCGAGGGCCCGCCGTCGCCTGCTGACCGTCCCTCGTAGACGGTCGCCCAGCCGCCGGCCCCGATCCGCTCGGTGACCTCCCAGTCGCCCACGCGGTAGCCGCGTGGGAGCAGTTCCGTGCGGTCACCGTCCGATGAACCGGCCGAGCCGTGCACCGTATCCCCTTCCGGATCCGCTTCCGGTCCGCCTTCCGCATCGACGTACGGGGCCACCCCGCCTCACCTGGCCGCCTCCCGCTCCTGCGTACCGGTTCCGGCCCGGGGCGGCAGCAGCGCGAGGTGCTCCTCCCGTACGAGCCCGAACCGCAGTACGAGTCCGACGATCGCTTCCCGCTTGCCGTTGCGGCGGGCTTCCCTGCGGGCTCCGTGCTCGACAGCCGGAGTGCTGATCCGCATCTTCTCGTCGGCCAGGTAGTCGATGTGCGAGCTGACCGCCCGCGCCGTCAGCCGGCCGCAGGCGGTGTGCCCCCGGAGCCTCTCGACGATCTCGGGGGTGGTCGGCACCGCGACCGGGGACTCGTCGCGCAGCCGCGGCTCGCAGAGCGCGACCAGGACCAGGAAGTAGAGGGCCGTCTCGTCCAGCGAGTAGGCCGTGACCGTGCGGCTCCCCCACTGATCGCCCATGCCGTCCGGGTCCAGGTCCAGGTAGACGTGGTCGGGCGCGAACACCTGGAAGGCGACCGTCGTGCTGCCGCGGGTCGGCAGCACGACCCGCGAGAACTCGAAGGGGATGGGTGCCCCGGCCCGCCGCGGCGGCACCCTCAGGTACTCCCCCGCTCCCTCCGGGTTCTCCACCAGATAGCTCTGGGTCGTACTGAGGTTGCTCAGCTGCCAGTGGTCGTCCGTCACCCGGATCTCCCCCGCCAGCCGGGAGATCGCCTCGTCGTCGAGGCGGAGCTCGACCGGGCACGTCGCGGAGCCGCGCCCGAAACGCGCCACCTCCCCCGGGCCGAGCCGCAAGGTCATCGCACCACCGCACGGCTCCCCTCCGACCTCTCCCGCCCCCTGCGGCAGATAGATCACGATCCCGCTCACTGCCCCCTCCTCACCCCGCAGCACCGGTCCGCACGCACGGCGAACGTTACACATCCCGCCCGGCCCCTCCCACTCCTCAACTCCGGCTGATTTCGGTCTTGTGCAGCGAGGTCGTCATGGCGACAGCACACCGCGGCGAGGACGGCCGCGCCACGGCCGATCCGTGCCCCGGTACGAAATCCGTGCGTTCTTACATACTTTTGCCGTCGCTCTGCCGTGCCTGCGAAACGCGCCCGGCAACGTTGTGCCCGCAACTGAGGAGAATCCCCCGGGGCCTGAGGCAGAGGAGACGGCAATGACGTACGAGAGCACGGCGCGGCGTGCGGGGCTGGTTGTGAGCATGGTGGCGGTGATGGCCTCGGCTCTGCCGGTGGCGGCCTCGGCCAACGCCGCCACCGGCGGCAGTTCCGGCTCCGGCGCCGCACCCGTAACCGCCCCTGCATCCGTATCCGTATCCGTATCCGCATCCGCATCCGCAACAGCACCCGCCTGGTGCCCGGCCATCGGCGGGCACCGGGTCGACTGCGGCCGGCTGGGCCGCCCGCTCGTCACGGGGAAACCGGAGCTCGGCGAGGTCAAGGTGAGTTACGCGGTCGTGCGCCACAGTGCGCCCGGGCCCGCCAAGGGCACCGTCGCCGTCAACCCGGGCGGCCCGGGCGAGACCTCGGTCGACAAGGCCGAGGCGTTCGCCTGGGGCCTGGAGGGGCTGCTCAAGGACCACGACCTGCTGCTCGTCGACCCGCGCGGCACCGGGGCGTCGGAGCCGGTCCCGTGCGGGGTCACCGACGCCGAGTACCGCTTCGGGACGCGGGCACAGCAGCGGGCCGCGGTCGAACGGTGCGCCGGGAACCTCGGGCCCAGGGCCGCCGGTTACGCGTCGGCTGCCACCGCCGACGACATCGACGCGATCCGCGCGCACCTCGGCGTACAGAAGCTCAGCCTGTACGGGCTGTCCTACGGCACGTACCTGATGCCGGTGTACGCCTCCCGCCACCCCGAGCACGTACGCAACATCGTGCTGTCCGGCGCCTTCCCCCTCGCCCTCGATCCGCTGGCCCGGCCCAGCGCCCAGGCGGTCTCGCTGAGCCTGCGCCGGGTGTGCGAGCGCAGCGTCCCCGTCGCGTGTGACGGCCGGCAGGCCGTGAAGGATCTGGCCACCACGGCCGCCCGTCTGCGGGGCCGGCCCATCACCGTGCCGATCACTACCGATCACGGCGTGTACAAGAAGCGGTTCACCGAGGACAAGCTCGCCAACCTGGTGTTCGAGGCGGCCAGCAGCCAAGTCGGTTTCGAGCCGGACAAGCCCTCGCTGCTCGGTCAGCTGCCCCACGCCCTCGACCGCTTCGTGAAGGGCGACGCCGCGCCGCTGCGGAAACTGGTCCAGGAGGAGGGGAAGACGGGCAGCACGGTGGACCAGGCGCCGTACATCGCGGTCACCTGCAACGACTACCGCAAGGCCTGGTCGAAGGACGCGCCGCTGCCCGAGCGGTGGCGTCAGTACAACGCCGCGCTGGCCGCCGTACGACCGGGTGAGCACGGGGCGTTCAGCGCCAAGGGCTTCACCGAGGGCACCACGGACGCCGGGGACGTGTGCATCGGCTGGCCGCGCGAGAACACCCCCGGCCCGCAGCCCACGAAGCCCGAGCTGCCGGACGTCCCGGTCCTCGTGCTCTCCGGCGACCTCGACGCCAACACCCCCGACGCGAGCGGGAAGAAGGCCGCCGAGCAGTTCCGCAACAGCCGGTTCTTCTCGGCCCGCAACATGGGGCACGTGCCCGAGCTGGAGCAGAGCCGCTGCGTCACCGGGGTCTCCTCGCACTTCCTCCGCACCGGCGAGCCGGGCGACACCTCCTGCATGCGCGCACTGCCGCCGATCACCGTCGCTCCGGTCGGCCCCGTCCGCGACTGACGGGCCGGCGCCATGACCGCTTCCCCCACCGGCGAAGATGATCACATGACTGACGAAACGGGACACCGCCGGACAGTGCTGGTCGTCGAGGACGACCCGGGAGTGCGCAGCACCTTGGACCAGCTGCTGCGCTTCGAGGGCTACCGGGTGCTTCTCGCCTCCGACGGTCTGGAGGCACTCGGCCTCCTGGAACAGGAGGGGCCCGACCTGGCGGTGGTGGACGTGGTCATGCCGGGCCTCGACGGCCTCGGGCTGTGCCGGATGCTGCGCAGGCGCGGCGACCGGCTGCCCGTCCTGGTCCTGACGGCCCGGCACGAGGTCGGCGACCGGGTCGCCGGTCTCGACGCGGGCGCCGACGACTACCTGGCCAAGCCGTTCGCGACCGAGGAGCTCTTCGCCCGCATACGGGCGCTGCTGCGCCGCACCGAGCCGCCCGAGGACAGCGGGACCCTGACGGCCGCGGGCCTCACCCTGGACCCCGCATCCCGGCAGGCATACCGCGGCGAGCGGCAACTCGACCTGACGAAAACCGAGTTCGACGTCCTGGAGCTCCTCCTGTCCCGCGCGGGCGTGGTCCTCAGCCGCTCGCAGATGTACGAACGCATCTGGGGCTACGACTTCGACACCACGTCCCGCTCCCTCGACGTCTACATCGGCTACCTGCGCCAGAAGACCGAGCAGGGCGGCGAGCCCAGGCTGATCCACACCGTCCGCAACGTCGGCTACACGATCCGGCCCGCATGACGCTCGGCACGAAGTCCCGCATGACGCTCGGCGCCACGGCCCGCAAGACGCTTCGCGCCACGGCCCGTATGACGCTCCGTACGAAGGTCACCGCCGTCGTCGCCGCGGCCGCCGCGCTTGCCATCGCCCTCGCCGCCCTCATGTCGTACCGGGGCGTGAGCGACTTGGTCGCCGACGAGCTCGAGCGGGGCCTCGACGACCGTACGAACACCGTCGTCACCCTCCTCGACGCCGACCTGGCGCCGCCCACCCGGCCGGACATGATCGAGCAGGTCGTGTCCGCCCAGGGGGCGGTAAGGCCTCTGGCGCCCGGCCGCGACACCCTGCCGGTCTCGCCGGACGCGCTGCGCGTGGCCCGTACCGGGAAGGGAGAGAGCCGCGCGGACGTGGTCGTCTCCGGCACCGAGTACGGCACCCTGACCAGGCCCCTGCCCGGCGGCGGGGCGGTCATGGTCGGCCGGAGCTACGAGGGCGCCGCGCGCATCGACGACCAGTTCCTGTGGCGGATCTCCTGGACCACCGCGGCCGCCATCGGCTTCGCGGCGCTCCTCGGCTGGCTCGCCCTGGGGCGGGTCCTGCGGCCGGTCCGCCGGCTGGCCACCGCCACCCGGCGCATCACCACCACGCAGGACCTCGCCACGCCGCTGCCACCCGCCGGGGCCGACGAGATCGGCCAATTGACGCACAGCTTCGCGCACATGCTCGCCGCGCTGCGCCGCTCCCGCGCCCAGCAGCAGCAACTGGTCCAGGACGCCGGCCACGAACTGCGGACGCCTCTCACTTCGGTGCGCGGGAGCGCCGAGCTGCTCCAGCGGGCGCGCGGCAGGCTCGCCCCCGAGGACGAGGAGCAGATCCTCACCACCCTGGTCACCGAGACCACCGCCCTCGACGACCTGGTGCGCGAGCTCGTCGAGCTGGCCACCGACCGCTACACGGAGGAGGAACCCGAGACCGTCGACCTGGCCGCCGCCGCGGAGGACAGCGCGCAGCGCTTCCGCCTGCGGACCGGGCGCACCGTCCTCGTCGTCGAAGACGACACGCACCCGCCGGTACCGGTGCGTGCCCGGCCGCGCGCGCTCCAGCGGTGCATCGACAACCTGCTGAGCAACGCGGTGAAGTTCAGCCCCGAAGGCACCCCGGTTGCCGTGCACGTCGGCGGGGGCAGGCTGGCCGTACGGGACCGGGGCCCGGGCATAGCGCCGGGCGAGCAGCACGCCGTCTTCGACCGCTTCTACCGCGGCCCCCGGACTCAGGCGACGCCCGGATCCGGCCTCGGTCTGGCCATCGTGCACGACATCATCACGGCCGACGCCGGAACCGTCTTCGCCACCACGGCGCCCGGGGGCGGCGCGGAGGTCGGCTTCACCCTCCCGCCCGACGGCCGGGACGGCCGGCCGAAGGGCCCGACGGCACGGAAGCTCTTCCGCAGAGCCCCGTGAACTACGTGAACTGGCCGTCGGCCGGTCGCACCGCCTCCACCTCGGCTGCCGCCCGCCGGTCATAGGTCCGGCGGGCGGCCAGTACCTCGCCGTGGTGTTCCTCGGACCAGTCCTGGATCGCCATGAGCAGGCCGGTGAGGCTGCGGCCGAGGTCGGTGAGTTCGTAGACGACCTTCGGCGGGATCGTGGGGAAGACGGTGCGGGTGACCAGGCCGTCGCGCTCCATGGTGCGCAGCGCCTGCGTGAGCATCTTCTGCGTGACGCCGTCCAGGCGGCGGCGCAGCGCGTTGAAGCGCAGCGGCCCCTGCTGGAGGGCGCCGACCGTGAGCAGGGCCCACTTGCTGGTGAGCAGTGACAGGACCGGGCGGGTCGGGCAGGTCTGCAGGTAGGCGTCGGCGCCACCGTATTGCCGCAGGTCAGTGCAGGTATCCATAGGGAACCTGAGTATCAGGAGGGTGCCTCCTTTTCAAGTGCCGGCATGTGACGCAGGCTGGTGTGCACCGCGCGGCGACCGTGAGAAATCAGCAGGACGATCAGAGACGATCAGGGATGATCAGTAAGAGGGGTACGTGATGGGTGTGCGCATGCGCGCTGTCAGTCAGCTTGCCTTCGGCGGCCCGGAGGAGCTGTGCGTGGCGGAGGTGGAGCGTCCGGAGCCGGTGACCACCGAGGTGCTGGTGCGGGTCGAAGCGGCCGGCGTGAACCCGGTGGACGCGAAGTACCGGGCAGGAGTGGTCCCTTGGGGGACGCTGCCGTTCATCCCCGGCTGGGACGTGTCGGGGGTGGTGGAGGCGGTCACTCCCGGCGTCACCCGCTTCGCACCGGGCGACGAGGTGTACGGAATGGTGCACTTCCCGTGGCGCGGCGGCGGCTACGCCGAATACGTCACCGCCCCGCCCCGCCACCTGGCCCACAAGCCGGCCGCCCTCACACACGCCGAAGCCGCGGCCCTGCCGATGGCGGCGCTCACCGCCTGGCAGGGATTGGTGGACACGGCGCGGGTGTCGAAGGGGCAGCGGGTGCTGATTCTCGGGGCGGCCGGCGGGACGGGTCATCTGGCCGTGCAGGTCGCCAAGGCGCTCGGGGCGTACGTCATCGGCACCGCGCGGGCGGAGAAGCACGCGTTCGTGCGCGGCTTCGGTGCGGACGAGCTCGTCGACTACACCACGACCGATGTCGGTACGGCCGTACGGGACGTCGACATGCTCTTCGACCTGGTCGCAGGTGACGATGCGGCGCGGGCGGTGCAGACGCTGCGGCCGGGCGGGATCCTGGTGAGCGCCACCCGCGCGGCGGCCGTGCCGGGCCTGGCCGAGCGGGGGGTGCGCTTCGCGAGCCTCGGCGTCGAGCCGGACTACGCCTCGCTGGAGAAGCTCAACGCGCTCATCGCGCAAGAGCGGCTGCGGGTGCACGTCGAACGCGTCCTGCCGCTGACGGAGGTGGCCGAGGCTCACCGCCTGATCGAGAGCGGTCGGGTGAAGGGAAAGATCGTCCTCGTTCCCTAGGTGAGGCCGCTGGCGACGCCGAACTGACAAAGTATCAACGCTGTTGCATTCAAGGGTGTCAGCACTGGCGCCCCATTGAGCACAGTGGTCCGTGAGGAGACGCATGCAACCCCGCGTCGCACCCCATCACGGAGGGAAACGGCCATGAAGTCAGCCAACCGCTTCATCTTCACCCGCCGGCATCTGGCACTCACCGCCGGTGCGGCCGCACTGGCCGCTTCCGGTGGAGTGTGGTTCGCCGCGTCGTCCGCCTCCGCCCAGGCCGAGCTCAAGCCGGACATCGTCACCGCCACCGCCAGCAAGCACAACACCGCCCAGGCCACGGCGGTCTGCCCGCCCGGCAAGCACGCCACCGGCGGGGGCTGGCAGAGCAACGGGGACGGGAAGGACAGCTACCCCGCCCCCGACGGCAGAGGCTGGACCGCCGTCGCCGCCGGTCCCTACACCGTCAACCTCACCGTCTACGCCATCTGCCAGGCGGACTGACATCGGTGTCCATGGGGGCGTCCGGGGCGCCCATGGAGCGTCCCACGGACATCAGTCATCGACGGTCAGGGCCAGCACGGCGACGTGGGACCACGTAACCAGCAGGAAGTCCTTGCGCCAAGCGGCGGAGTAGGCACCGTCGTGGGACAGGTCGATCTCCGCCGCGATCCGTACGACGCCCAGGCGCTGCTCGATGGCTGCGACAAGGGCCTCCAAGCCATCGGAAACCCCACCGGAGAGCACATCCGCAGGCACCGCGCTCCGGCCTGAAGTCATCGAGTCGACGGCCCACCGCACTTCCTGGTGCCAGCGCGAAAGCGGCTTGATCGGTCGTACGCCGGCTACGTCGTCAGGGCTCGCAGCCGACTGCGCGACCTGTACCAGCGGCGCTCGTGGGGGAAACCCGCCGACGAGCGGCAAGGCGGCGACCAGGGAGATGACGACGGCATGGTCGGCATCGCTCAACGCCTCCTCCATGGGCAGGGCGACCTCGCGCACCGCGGCCTGGGCCGAGATCGCCGCTTTCTCCGCCGGGGATGTCTGGTCCGGTGGTCGTGGTGGTGCCGGCGGTATGCGCATTCACCGACGGTAACGCGCAGGCACCCACGGGCACACATTGTGTGTGCCCGTGGGTGCGCTGCCCATTCGGTCAGCGATCGGCGATCGGTAACCGCGATCGCCGACCCCCTTAGCGGTTCTGCGCGTGGGTCACCCCTTCCCAGGCGACGAAGAGGTCGTCCGTCCCTACCTTCCGCTGTCGCTGGGCGGCCCGCTGGGCCTGGGGCATGGAGATGTGCCGCCGGGTGCGGAAGTGGTTCAGAGCCACCTCGGTGTCCGGCCCCATCGCGCGGTCCAGGTGCCCGCCGCACAGCCAGCGCGGCGCGTGGGCGCCCAGTTGGTACCGGGCGTGGAGGGTGAGGGCCGCCCGCATCCGCTTGCCGACCTCGCCGTAGAGGTCGAGGCCCTGGTGCCATGCGGTCTCCGCGATGTGGGCGGTGGCCGCGAGGGAGTAGCCGATGTGGGTGAAGTTCCGGCAGGTCTCCTGGCCGAGACCGTTGACGAACCTCCGCTGCCCGAACCAGTACTCCCTGGTCCTGTCGGGGCTTCCGATGTGGCTGCCCGGCGGACGCTTGGGCAGGGGGCCGTCCGACTTGAGGTAGAAGTAGGCCGGGACGCGGGCGCGGAACCTGCGCACGGCCCTGTTGAAGCCGCGCCGGTCGTCGAGGAACACCGAGATCCCCATGGCGGCGTCGGTCATGACCAGGTCCCAGTTCCCGTTGTAGTCCGGTACGGGCGCCGTCACCTCGCGGAGGTAGACCGTGCGCAGCATGCCGCCGAACCGCCGCACCCGTTGGCGCGGCCAGCCGCCGTACGTGTGCCGCATGATTTCCGCGGCCCGCGCCCAGGAACTGCCGGCCCACGCCGCCTGCAATCCGGCGTTGCCTTCGGTGTGGTCCCTGACCACGTCGGACCAGGCGTCCATGATCTGCACGGCTTTACGGGCGTGCGCGCGGTCCCGGGTGACGTACCACAGGAGCGCGTGCGTGTACGCGGCGATCGCGTCTTCCCGTTCCTCGACGCACCCGTATCCGGGCCGGTCGTCCGGCGGGCACTCCACGATCCGTTCGGGCCTCGCGGTGTAGTAGAGCGACCCGTACCGGCTGTGGCGCATGGCGGCGAACGACGACCGCCACTGGCCGCCGGCCTTGGCTCGTTTGCGGAGGCGGTCGAGCTGGCCCCTGCTCACCAGCACCCCTGGGTGCTTGAATCCGCGCGCGTGCGCGGCCGGCCGTACCACCGGCTCCGCCGTGCCGGCGGCTTCCGCCAGTGGTACCGGCGACGTCAATGTGGTGAGCAGAGCGACCGTCAGGGCCGTAGGGCGAAGCAACCGCCTGATGCCGTTGCCGCGTAGTCCGGACACAACACTCCTCCCATTCGATGCGGTAAGCCTCACTCCCCCCGCGGGCCCGGGCGTCGCCGTATGCAGTACGTCAAGGGGCAACGTCCCGAAACCGGCAACCCGTGACAATGTGAATGATCATCAGAATAGGCACCCTCTGCCGCGGACTCGGGATTCGCCGCGCACTCCGCGAAGTGCGTCACCGGAAAGAAGGCCGAGGTGCATGCACTCGCCGCGGCCGCGTGGCGACGAGCGGGTGGCGCTCCGCTCGTCAGGCGTCGAAGCGGTGGCGGGAGCCCTCGATGTGTCCGAGGTACCGGTGGGTCCAGTCGCACAGCCCGTCGATCGTCACCCGCAGGGCCCGGCCCGGTTCGGTGAGGGTGTATTCGACCCGCGGCGGCACGACGGGGTGCACCGTCCGCTCGACCAGGCCGTTGCGTTCCAGCATCCGCAGGTTCTGGGTGAGCATCTTGTGGCTGATGCCCTCGATCTCGTTACGCAACTCGCCGAAGCGCAGCGTGCGCTCCCCCAGGGCCTCGATGATCAGGAGCGCCCACTTGTTGGCGATATCCGAGAAGATCTCCCGCGCCAGAGAGTCCGCGCGCCTGAGGTCCGCTTCGTCGGGCGAGCCCGTGAACTGCTTGGTCACCATCGGGTTCCTCAGTCACTGAAAAGTGCGTTCTTCCATGTCAGCGGCCACTCTCCTACGGTTCCCGAGTAACCACAAGAGAGCGGGCGCACCCCGTCGTGGCTCGATGGAAGCGAGCTCACGGGCGCCCGCGGCAATGGAGGCAGGCAGCATGGCCATCACCTTGGTGAACCCCGGCGGATTGCCGGCGATCGACGCCTACCGGCAGGTGTCCATCGCGACCGGGTCGAAGCTGGTCTTCGTCGCCGGACAGGTCGCATGGGACGCCGAGGGGGTGACGGTCGGCGAAGGAGACCTCGCCGCTCAGGTCGAGCAGTGCTACCTCAACATCGGCACCGCCCTGGCCGAGGCCGGTGGTTCCTTCGAGGACGTGGCGAAGCTGACCGTCCACGTCGTCGACTGGACCCCTGACAAGATGCCCCTGCTGATGGAGGGCATCGCCCGGGCGGCCGCGAAGCTGGGAATCACTCCGGTCCCGCCGGCCACGCTGCTGGGTGTCGCGGCGCTGGACATACCCGAGCATCTGGTCGAGGTCGAAGCCACCGCCGTCATCGACTGAACAGGCGCACTCCTACCGGGTCGAGCCGGTCTCCGGCGCCGCCCGCACAGACAGTTCCCGTTCGGCGACCGCCCGGAAGCCGTGGGGCGGGCGGCCGGTGAGGCGCTGGACGGTGCCGGTCGTACGGTCCTCGGCCCCCTCGGCGATGGCGCGGTCCATGCCGGCCAGCATCGCGGCGAACTCCTGCGGCATCAGTGCGGCGAGCCGGTCGCGCATGTCGTCGTAGGTCAGGTGACGGTGGGTCACGTGGCGGCCGGTGACCTCGGTGACGATCGAAGCGATGTCGTCGTGGCTGAGCGCCTCCGGTCCGGTCAGGACCAGGTCGGTGTTCGGGGCGCGGTCGTCGGTCAGGGCGCGTACGGCCACGGCGGCGATGTCGTCGGCGTCGACGAAGCCGACCCGGCCGTCCCCGGCCGCGGTCAGGATGGCGCCGTGCTCGCGGATGCTGTCGGCGTGGAGGTGCGCGCCGGTGAAGTTCTGCATGAACCAGGAAGGCCGCAGAACCGCCCACTGGCTGAACAGACCGGGCAGGGCCTGGTGCACCGCCCCCACCCCCGGGCCCCCCGCGGGGACGGCCGAGGCACTGAGGAGTACGGCGCGGTGCACACCGGCGGCGCGGGCCCGGTGGAGGAAGGGCAGCATGACTGCTGCCGGGTCGGGGTCACCGACGGGCGGGACGAGGTAGACGCGGTCGGCTCCGTCGAGTGCGGCTCCGAAGGTGGCGGGGTCGTACCAGTCGAAGCGGACCGGTTCCGCGCCCGGGAGCGCGGTGGCCCGCCGGCTTGCGGCCTTGACGCGATGACCGGCGGCGATCAGCTGTGCGGTGGTGCGGCTGCCGGTGGTACCGGTGGCGCCGACGACCAGGACGGCGGCGCTGCAGTCATGGGTAACGGTCATCGGGCGCCGCTCCCCGTGAAGTCCATCCCGGGCGCGCGGACGGCGAGGGGGTTCCAGTAGTCGCGGTAGGAGGTGAAGCGTCCGTCCTGGGCGGTCACGACGGCGATGTAGGTCATGTCGAAGGGACTTCCTGTCGTGACCATGCGACCCACGCCGCGCATCTCGGCCACGACGGTCGCGGGGTCGGCGGTCTCGTGGATCTTCAGGTCGGGGAAGTCGTGCAGGTCGATGTGGTCGGGGTAGTCGCGCATGTAGGCGGCGACGGCTTCCCGCCCCTCCAGCCGCTCGGGCCAACCCGGAGGGGCGAAGGGGAATTCCATGACGCCGTGCTCGGCCCACAGGCCGACCCAGGCGCGGATGTCCTTGTCCAGGAGCAGGCTCAGGCTGTGGCGGTACAGATCCGCCGGTGAGGTCGTCACGGGCATGGGGTTCTCCGTCCGATACGATACGGACCAGCGGTCCGCTTCTTCCGGCAAAGATACGGACCGGCGGTCCGCATCGCAACCGGAGGAACCCATGCCCGAACCCGAACGCAAGCCGCGCAAGGACGCAGCGCGTAACCGGGCGGCCGTCTTCGCGGCCGCCGACTCCCTCTTCGCCGGCTGCCGGAGCCCCGAAGAAGTGACCATGGCGGACATCGCGGCGGCAGCCGGCGTCGGCAAGGGAACGCTCTTCCGCGCCTTCGGCGACCGCACCGGACTGATCCGCGCGCTGTACGAGGCACGACTCGAACCCATCAGGAACGCCGTCGAGGAAGGCCCGTCACCGCTGGGTCCCTCCACCGCGCCGCTGGAGCGCGTACCGGCCCTGCTCGACGCCGTCCTGTGCTTCAAGCTCGACAACCGCCACCTCGCGCAGGCCCTGGAAGGAACCGGCACGGACAGCCCCTACCGGACGGAACACTACGAGCGCTGGCACACCCTGCTCCGCGACCTCCTGCAGCGCATCCCGGGACAGGGCGACAGCGACTTCACCGCCCACGCCCTGCTCGCCGCCACCCGGGCCGACCTCGTCACCTACCTGGCCGACGAGAAGGAGACGCCGCGCGAGGAACTGCGGGACCGGCTGGCGAGGTTCACGGCCGGCGTGCTCGGCAGCGCCGGGTGAGACGGCCTCGGGGTGCCGCACCAGGACATCGAGTGCGGCTCACTGGATCCCCTCCAGGAACGGGACGACCGCGTCGATGAAGTGCTCGTTCCGATCACCGGCCACCATGTGCCCCGCGTCGGCCACATCGACGCGCCGCGCGTGGGGAACCCCGTCGCAGAACTGCTCGGCGACGTCTTCGCGCACCACGTCGCTGAGGACGCCGCGCACGAGCAGGATCGGCGCGTCGGCCCGGCGCGCGGCGTCCAGGAGACGTTCCGCCATGCCGGGCGGGTCCACCCGGCCCTCCAGGCTGTCCAGCATCCGGGGGTCCCAGTGCCAGATCCAGCGATCACCGCAGCGTCGCAGGTTGTGCCGTAGCCCTTCGAGGTCGTCCGGACGTGGGCGATGCGGCAGGTAGGCGGCCACCGTCGCGGCAGCCTCCTCGACGCTGGCGAATCCGTCCGGCCGGCGGCGCATGAACTCCATGATCCGGCGGACCCCGCGAGGGTCCGGTCGATGGGCCACGTCGACGAGCACCAGCGCGCGAACGGCCGCCCTGGGCGCCTCTCCGGCGGCGAGCAGGGAACTCAGACCGCCGAGCGAGGCACCGATGAGTACCGGCCGGTCGTCGAGGTCGGCGGCGACCGCCCGGACGTCCTCGGCGAACAGGTCGACGTCGTAGTCACCGTCGGCCGACCATTGACTGGTGCCGTGCCCACGCAGGTCCGGGACGATGACCCGCCACCCCAGCCCGGCCAGCCGAGGGCCGGTCCGCCCCCAAGCGCGCCGCGTCTGGCCGCCGCCGTGCAGCAGGACGAGCGGTGTCGAGGACGCCTCGCCCCACTCATCCGCCGCGAGCAGGATCCCGTCGCGGCCCACGAAGCTCCGGGGTCGTGGCCGTGCGTCGGCCGTCATATCGTGCCCCGGGTCCGCAACGGCGCCAGCAGTTGCTCGCGATAAGGATCCGCGGCCGCCGCGGCGAGCGCGACGTCCAGCGCGAACAGAGCACGCGCGAGGAACCGGTCGTCGTCGATCAAGTGGACGACCCACTGGTGCAGCGCACCCACGCACGAGGTGCCGACGACGGCGGCCAGCGCGTCGGTGTCGACGTCGGCACGCAGGAGACCTTGCGTCCGTGCATCCGCCATCGCCTGGCGGAGCTGCGTGAGCGGACTGCGGTCGAGCACGAGCCCGCTTCCCTCCCACTCACGCACCATGCGACGCGATACGACCGGGTCGCCCACGAACAGCAGGACGGTCGACCTGACGACCTCCCGCGGATCGCCGTCTCCCAGCGCCGCCAGGCGGTGCTCAAGGTCGTCCATGAACCCGGCGGCGAGCGCCTCCCAGATCTTGTCTCGCGATCCGATCAGGTTGTACACGGTGGCCGGGGCGACCTCCGCCCGCTCGGCGATCCGCTCAGCAGTGACCACCGACTCCGGCCTCTCCCGCAGGAGTTCACGCATCGCCTCAAGAATCCGGACCCGCCGCCGCGCCTTGTGCTGCTCGCGCAGCCCGCCTTCGACCGTCTGCATACGCGCGCACCCCTTCAGCAAATTTGGAGAGCTCTCCAAAATTAGGGGTGCCTCTGGACCCGGTCAAGGGTTGAGGCAGCCGGCACGGACCGTGACGCCTGCCTACAGCACGGCGCGTGGTCCGGGCTGCCCGGAAGGCAGCCCGGCGCTGTGCGCGGCTTCGTCGGTGGCTGAAGAGCCGTCAGCCGCGGAGTATGCCGTCGAACTGGGCCCAGTTCGACCAGGGTCCGCCGATGGCGCTCTGCCAGCGGTGGTACACCCAGCCGCCGCTGTTCACGCCGAACAGTTCGACGCGGCCGTCCGCGTTCGTCTCCGCGGCCACCTGGGTCAGGCCGCCGTCCATCTGGGCCCATCCCGTCCAGCCGTTGCCCCCACCGATCTGGGTCTGGGCACGGTGGTAGATGTTCCCGGCGCTGTTCGTCCCGAAGATCTCCAGGCGCCCGTCGGCGTTGCGGGCCGCGGCGATCGACGACAGGTTCCCGTCGAACTGCTCCCAGCCGGACCAGGGACCGCCGGGCCGCCCGAGCTGCCAGCGGTGGAAGACGTTGCCGGCGCTGTTGACACCGAACAGCTCCAGCCGGCCGTCGCCGTTCGTCTCGGCGGCGACCTGGGTCAGCAGGCCGTCCATCTGCTGCCAGCCCGACCACGCACCGCCGACGGCGGTCTGCCAGCGGTGGTAGATGTGCCCGGCGCCGTTCGAGCCGAAGATCTCCAGGCGCCCGTCCGCGTTGCGGGCCGCGGCGATCGACGTCAGAGCGCCGTCGAACTGCTCCCACCCGGACCATCCGGCCCCGGGCGACGTCTGCCAGCGGTGGTAGATGCTCCCCGCCCCGTTGACGCCGAACAGTTCGACGCGCCCGTCCGCGTTCGTCTCGGACGCCACGGCACGCAGGGCCCCGTCGAACTGCTCCCAGCCCGTCCAGGCACCGCCGACGACACCGGTCTGGCCGCGGTGGTAGATCGCGTCCCCGGGGTTCGTCCCGAAGATCTCCAGGCGCCCGTCGGCGTTGCGGGCCGCGGCGATCGACGACCCGAACACGGCGAACGGCACGGCCGGCCCCGTACGGGCGGCGGCCGATCCGATCCCCGGCAAGGCCGCCACCAGCGCCGCGACCACGGCAACGACAACCAGCCGGAACGTGCGGACCGTGCGTCTGTGCCTCTTCCTCATGCGACTGCCCTTCCTGCGCAGTAAGACCACTGACTGCAATCGGTAACAGGGAGGTACGTGAGCCGATGGACCTGCGGAACCCGGTGGAGACGCGGCCCGCACCCTACTGCGCCGGGCCCGCGACAGACAGGGCGACGTCCGGACGGCTTACGGATCGAGCCTGCGGACCGCCCGGCAGCGAGCGCCGCCACGCTCGCGAGCGGGACCGGACAGCGCTCGAGCGTCTCAGCCCGGTACAGAACATGCAGGATGCCTTGCGGTAGTCCCGCATCGGCAATCCCCCTGCCCATGTTCTACGTAAGTAGGGGGCTGGTTACGTTTGACGCACGGCGGCGGGGTGTACAACGAGCTTCAGCAGGGCGTGCGTCAAATATACGAGCGCGACCCGGTTCTTCAGCGTCTCCTCCAGGCGGCGCTCGATCCCGGCAACGACCTCTCCAGCGCCGACCGGCCCCTTGCAGGGATGTGGTTGTGGTCGTCCCGACCGTGGTCGCCCGCTCCCAGTCGACCTCGAGGCGCTCCGTCCAGACCTGCTCGAATTCAGTGACTTGTCGCGCGGCGCTGGAACACGGGCCACCGTTCCGCGCAGATCCCGCACTCGATCGCCGAATCGATCCGGAATCGCTCGATACTGCTCCGGCGCGCCCATCGCCCGGCGCGGATCAGTATCCCGGGACCGAGCCCGGCTCCGGGAGGCTTCCCTTCGGGAGGCTGTCCCTGGCCGCCCCGGTCATCGCGCCGCCGATGGACTGCGCTGCCGACCCTGCCGCCCCTCCGATGAACTGCTGGACGCCGGAGGTCGTTTCCCGCAGGGCGCCGCCGCCCGCCCGGCCGACCGCGGGCAGGGTCCTCCCGAGCTCGCCGCCCCCGGCCGCCCGGCCCAGTTCCGCGGTCGTCTTCTGCAGGGCGGTGTCCACGGTCGTGGTCACCCTCTCCGGGTCGATGCCCCCGCCGACCAGGTCGATGCCCGGCGTCCCGCCCGCGGCATGGGCGACGGCGCCCGGGCCGAAGACGCCTGCGCTCAGCGCGGCCGCGGTCAGGGCGGTCGCCGCGAGGACTCGTCGCATCTGGACTCCTTCAGTCAATTCCGGCAAGACGGGCCTTTACCGCAAGAACGAGCCGGAGGAGCTCCCGGACACGTCACCCGTTCGCCACACCCTCCGACCGGTCCGCGGCTTCCCCCTCCCCCTCCCCCGCGTCGCGCCGAGCACGCCGTCACGCCAAGCCGGCGAGGACGGCGGCCAAAGGGGCCGGGTCGGCGGGTCCCAGGTGCGGGGCGGGCAGGGAGTGGACGTCGAAACGATTGCCGGGTGTCGTCGCGTCAGCTTCCTTGATCATGCGGTCCTGGAGGGCGAGCGGGATGCTGCGGTCGAGGGTGAAGCGCAGGTAGCTGCGAGGGATGCGGCCCCACGTCGTCGGGTGGCCGCGGGCGTCGTCGCGGATGAGCGAGGCCGATTCGTCCGGTTCGAAGGCGTTGAGCGCGTTGCGGAAGGCCACGTCGCTGTAATCCGCCGCGAAGGCGGCTTTCGCCTTGACGGCGAAGTCGGGGTCCGCCGAGCGCCAGTTGTTACGGAGGACACCGGTCCGCTCGGGATCGCCGACGCTGGGAATGGTGGGGAGCAGCGTCGCCCTCCCTTCCGGGAGCAGGAAGCAGTCGAGGATGGTGCGTATCCGTACGCAGCAGAACGCCGACACGTAGACCAGCCGCGCGATCGCGTCCGGCACCTGATTGCCGACCCTGGTGATCGTGGCCCCGCCCATGCTGTGACCGACGAGGATGACCGGCCCCTGCCGGGCGACGCGACGCACGACGCCCGCGACGTGGCGCGCGTTGTCCTCCAGGCTCGTACCGGAAAGGACCGGTGAGGGGGCGGTGGCGAACGCGGCCAGGTCCTGCGGCGCCTGGTAGGAGGGCGGGAAGTTCGCCTGCACTCCATGGCCGGGGAGGTCGACGGCGAGCGCGCGGTGGCCTTCCAGGGTGAGCGCGGCGATCAAGGGGGCGAAGGCGTAGGCGTTGCTGTTGGCGCCGTGCACGAGGAGGAAGGTCGGCTGTTTCCGGGTCGCCCCCTCCTCCCTCCCGGCGTGTGCGCCGATCAATCCGCCGGCCGCGGCGCCCGCGCCGGCTGCGGCGACCACCGCCCCGGCCCGCCGCAACAGACCTCGTCGGCCGACTCCACGGGGCGGGCCGTACTCGGGCGGCGCCCCGGCGGACGCTGAGGAAGCGTTCACCGGCTCAGGCACGTGCTCGCCGTTCCGCGCCGCGCGCGACCTGCGCCCAGCCGAGGAGTATCGCGCCGACGGCGCCGACCACCAGATCGGTCCACTGCGGAAGTCCTGCACCCCTGAGGAGGCCGGCCACGCCGAAGCTGGTGTTCCACAGCGCCTCGGTGAGGGCCGACCCGAAGCCCTGCACGAAGAGGATCACCCCCAGGAGCCGGCGGGTGCGCTGCCAACTGCTCTGACGGTGTTGCCTCGTGCGCGTCACGGTCATGCCGTTTCCTCCGGTCGTCGGGCAAGGGATTCGAAACGAGGATTCGATACGCTCGTATCGATACGAAAGTATCACTAGAATCGGAGGCATGCCCAGACAGGTGGATTACGACAGCCGGCGGCGTCAGATCGTGGCGGCGGCCTTCGCCCTCGTCAGCGAGCAGGGGCTCGAGGGGATGACCATGCGCGACGTCGCGGCCCGGGCCGGCGTCTCGGTCGGCGCCGTACAGCGCTGCTTCCCCAGCAAGGAAGAGATGATGACCTCCGTCGTGGAGGACATGAACGAGCAGGTCAGCGCGCGCATACAGGCCCGGATCGCGGACTCCCCGGACCCGGACTCCGCCGCGACGATGCTGCAGCACACACTCGCCGGCATCATGCCGCACGACGAACCGACCCTGGCGGAGTCCCGGGCCTGGCTCGCCTTCGCCGCCCACGCGGCCGTCACCCCCACCCTGGCAGCCGTCCAGCGCAAACAGTACGAGGGGCTTGCGGAACTCATCGCCCTGCTGCTCCGCACGGCGCAGGCGTCCGGAGACGTCCGCTCCGACGCCGATACCGACGGGGAGGCGGACGCCCTGATCGCCCTCGCCGACGGACTCAGCATGCAGATCCTGATGGGCCGCCGCACCCCCGACTCCGCCCTGGCGATGCTCGACCGACGGCTCGCCACGCTCCGGACCGCGCAGTGACCCGAGGCAACGCCCCTCTGTACGAACCCTCTACCCGACCGGGAGGTCCCGACATGACCAGCAAGTTCACCGAGCTCGCGATCGACTGCGCCGATCCCCACGGCCTCGCCCGGTTCTGGTGCTCGGTCCTCGGCTACGAGGTGCAGGACGAAGACGAAGCCGACGGGGTCGTGACCATCGGTTCCCCTGCAGTGCCCGAAGGCAGGAACCACCCCGGCCCGGTGCCACCGGTACTGACCTTCGCGCGCGTACCCGAGGGCAAGACCGTCAAGAACAGACTCCACATCGACGTCAACCCGACCGACAGGGAGCAGGACGAAGAAGTCCGCCGCCTTCTCGACCTGGGCGCTCGATACGCCGACGTCGGTCAAGGCGATGAGCGCTGGGTCGTCCTTGCCGACCCGGAGGGGAACGAGTTCTGCGTCCTTGCGGACCGCTGCCCCTGATCGGTCACGTCGGGCCTGTCTCCCGGTGCCCGGTACGGCCTGAGGCAGTAGCTCGATCACAGGAATCCACTCCGTACGTATACGACGGGGGCGGCGCGGAACCATCCCCCTGGTTCCGCGCCGCCCCGCCGGTCCTCCTCCGTTATGAGCCCTCAGGCCGCTTTGGCGACCAGCTGGTCGGCGAGCTTGCACAGGCGGCGGACCGTGCGGTCCTCCATGGCCACGGGTGCGGCCGGCGAGAGAGCGGTGCGGTCGTAATACGCACCCGGGATGACCTCGGTCGCCGGGTCGCACAGGCGCGCAACACGCTGCGCGCCCTCGACGGCGGAGTCGCCCTCGTGTGCGTAGAGCGGGAGCAGGGCGGTGTCGCAGATGCCGGGGTGGACGCTGACGGAGGTCCAGGGCGCCTTTTCGCGGGTGGAGATCGTCAGGGCGAGCTGGGACTGGGCGTACGCGGCGAGGCGGGAGTAGCGCTTGGCGCGGTGGGGGTCGCTCCAGGCGATG
The DNA here is from genome assembly GCF_024519335.1 of Streptomyces telluris. NCBI lineage: Bacteria > Bacillati > Actinomycetota > Actinomycetes > Kitasatosporales > Streptomycetaceae > Streptomyces > Streptomyces telluris. The sequence goes on along the minus strand of NZ_JANIID010000012.1, from coordinate 178,904 downwards.
GAGGCCGTGCGGTGCATGGCGGAGGAGACGTTGACGACTCGGCTGCCGGGCCGGGCGGACAGCGGGCCGGACAGCTCGTGGGTGAGGAGGTAGGCGGCCAGGAAGTTGACCTGGAGGGAGAGTTCGTTGCCGTCCGCGGTCATGGTGCGGCGCTCGGGAGCGGCGACGGCCGCGTTGTTGACCAGGACGTCCAGGGCGGGGTGCCCGTCGGCGATCCGGGCGGCCATGCTCCGTACCTCGTCGAGGCGGGAGAAGTCCGCGACGGCCAGGCACAGGCGCGAGGCGTCGGCGCCGGCGGCCACCATCCGGCCGACGGCGTCCTGCCCGGAAGCCACGTCGGGCGCGTGCACGATGATGGTGCAGCCCCGACCTTCGAGCAATCGGGCGGTCTCCCAGCCGATGCCGGAGGTGGCGCCGGTGACCAGCACGGTCCGGGAGGCGGGCGAGACAGAAGACATGTTGATCCACTCCGGGATATGGGCAAGCGCGACAGCGCTCCACCGGGCGGCGGGGCTGTCGTGCGAACGGGAAGGCGGCACCTGGCGCTCGGGGAGCGCCGGATAGCAGGTGGAAGAGATCGATGCGGTGCGGCGGCAGCAGGCCGCCGCCCGCGCTCCGAGGGGTGTGGCAGTGCTGCTCAGAGCACCGCGTTCACCGCACCGGCAGCGAACAGCGCGCAGGACTCGGCGCCGCCGTATGAGGCGGTCGGTCGTCGTGGCGCAGAGAGCTGTTCACGTCATCCAGTCAACGAGGCCGCCGCCCCGGGTTCAACCGCCATCGCGCTTTCCTGATGCCTCCCTGATACGGGGCCGCTCCGGTGAGAACGCCGACGGGGCGGCGTACGCCGACGCGATGTCGGAGTGCGCCGCCCTCGGGCGGGAAGGGTTGCGGGAGGCGGGCGCCCGCGCGGTCGTCGTGTCTCGGTTACTGCGGTTCGCGGTTACTGCGGATTTCAGTTACTTCGGATCTCAGTTACTTCGGATCGCGGTTGAAAACCGACTTCGACCAGAAGTAGCCGAGCGCGGAGAGAGCGAGGCACCAGGCGACGGCGAGCCACCCGTTGTTGCCGATCTCGGTGCCGAGCAGCAGGCCGCGCAGGGTCTCGATGGCCGGCGTGAACGGCTGGTACTCGGCGATCGGCTGGAACCAGCCCGGCATCGCGTCGACCGGGACGAAGGCGCTGGAGATGAGCGGGAGGACGATCAGCGGCAGCGCGTTGTTGCTGGCCGCCTCGGCGTTCGGGCTGACCATGCCCATCCCGACCGCGATCCAGGTGAGCGCGAGGGCGACCAGCGCCATCAGCCCGAACGCCGCCAGCCACTCCAGAGCCGTGGCGTTCGTGGACCGGAAGCCGATGGCCACGGCGACGGCACCCACGAGGGCCACGCTGGCGACCGACTGCAGCACGCTGCCGATGACATGCCCGATGAGCACCGAGCCGCGGTGGATCGCCATGGTGCGGAAGCGGGCGATGATGCCCTCGGTCATGTCGTTGGAGACGGACACCGCGGTACCGACCACGGTGCCTCCGATGGTCATCATCAGGATGCCCGGCACGACGTAGGCGATGTACTCGGCGCGGTCGGCGCCGCCGCCCATGCCCGCGCTCATCACGTCACCGAAGATGTAGACGAAGAGCAGCAGCAGGACGATCGGTGTCAGCAGCAGGTTCAGAGTGAGGGACGGGTAGCGCCGCGCGTGCAGGAGGTTGCGGCGGAGCATCGTGGACGAGTCGCGCAGGGCGAGGGACAGGGAGCTCATCGGACAGCCTCCTTCGGCTGGTTGGGCTGGTTGGGCTGATCGGACTGGTTGAGCTGGTTGAGCTGGTTCGACAGGCTCGCTCGGATCGGCTCGTTGGAGCCGGTGAGGGCGAAGAAGACGTCGTCGAGGTCGGGGGTGTGCACGGTCAGCTCGTCCGCCTCGATGCCGACGGAGTCCAGCCAGTCGAGGATGGAGCGCAGCTCGCGCTGGCTGCCGTCGCTGGGGATCTGCAGCGACAGCGCCTCGTCGTCCCGGCTGACCTCGCGCAGCGCACTGGCGGCGGCCTGGTAGGCGCTCGGGTCGGAGAACCGCAGCCGCACGTGCCCGCCGGGGATGAGCCGCTTCAGCTCCTCGGCGGTGCCCTCGGCGGCGATCTTGCCGTCGTTCAGCACCGCGATACGGTCGGCGAGCTCGTCGGCCTCCTCCAGGTACTGGGTGGTGAGGAAGACCGTCGCCCCTTCGGAGACCAGCTCGCGGATGATGCCCCACATGTTGTGGCGGGAGCGCGGGTCGAGGCCGGTGGTCGGCTCGTCGAGGAAGATGATCCGCGGTTTGCCGACCAGGGTCATGGCGATGTCGAGGCGGCGCTTCATGCCGCCGGAGTAGGTTGAGGCGGGCTTCTTCGCCGCCTCCACCAGGTCGAAGCGCTCCAGCAGCTCGGCGGCGACCCGCCGCCCCTCGCGCTTGGACAGGTGGTGCAGGTCCGCCATGAGGAGCATGTTCTCCTCGCCGGTGATCAGCCCGTCGACGGCGGAGAACTGCCCGGTGACGCCGATCGCGGCGCGTACCCCGTCCGGTGACTTGGCGATGTCGTGGCCCGCGACCTGGACCTGCCCGCCGTCGGCGGTGATGAGCGTGGAGAGGATCTTCACGACGGTGGTCTTGCCGGCGCCGTTGGGCCCAAGCAGAGCGAAGACCGAGCCGGCCGGGATGCGCAGGTCGATGCCGTCTAGGACGCTCTTGTCGCCGTACGACTTGCGCAGGCCGATGGCGGAGACGGCGGCGGGCGACGCGTGACCGTCGACCCAGCTAGGAGTAGACATGGGCATGACAGGAGCAGGCATGGGCCCTCCGTTCGAAGGCTGAAGTGAACTGAAGCAAGTGAGGATGAGGATGAGGACGAAGGCGAGGCCGCGTGAGGATGTACTGCCGCTCAGGCCTTGGCGCGAAGGATGTCGATGTTGCCGTACCGGGTGCGGGCGCGGACCTCGACGGTGTCCTCGGTCTTCTCCGGAGCCTCGGAGGCGGTGAGCGTGTTGCGCACCTGGCCGGAGGCCGAGTGGACGTCGAGCCAGGCGGCGGTGCCCGCACGGATACCGACCTCGATGGCACCGTAGGAGGTCTCCAACTGGAGGATCCCGCGGGCCGCTTCACCCACGCGCACGGTGCCGTGGGCGGTGGTGGCGGTGACCGAGGCTTCGGCGCGCGCGATGACGATGTCGCCGTTGGCGCCGCGCACCCGCAGGTCGCCGCCCGCGGCGCCGACGGTCGTGGTGCCGTGCGAGTTCTTCAGGACGGCCGGGCCGTCGACGGTGCCGACGCGCAGGCTGCCGGTGCTGGTGCTGATCTCGGCCGCACCCTCGACGCGGTCCACGGTGATCGAGCCGTGGGAGGCCGTCAGCGTCAGCGGGCCGGTGGCGTCGAGTCGGACGTCGCCGGACGAGGTCTTCACGCTGACCTCGCCGAGCCGGCCCTCACCGAGCACCTGGGCCCAGGCACCCGTCACGTCGACGTGCGAGCCCGTGGGCAGTTCGACCGTCACGTCGACGATGCCGGGGCGGCCGAGGCCGAGCAGATTGCCCTTGGGCGTCCTGACCGTCAGGACGCCGCCCGCGTAGGTGACCTCGGTCTGGTCGGCCGTCCGCAGGTCACGGTCCTTCTTCGGGTCGCGGGGCAGCACCTCGACGACGGTGTCGAAGCGGGCGCCTGCCGTGAACCGGATGGAACCGGCTTCCACGTGCGCCGTAGCCGAGATCGGTTCGGGAGTGTCGAAGGAAGGCATGGCTGTCCCGTCCTCTTGAGTCTTGGGGATGTCCCTGCTGGTGGGACGTGGTGTGGGTGGTGCGATGGGGTGATGCGGTGAGTTGCTGCGTCGGTGAGTTGCTGCATTGGTGCGGGTGAAGCGCTGCGGGCGCGGGGCGGGGACTCGGCAGGGGCGGCTATCGCACCCAGCCCGTGATGTTCTGCCCGACGGCCCGGGTCTTCTCCGTCGTACGCGGACGGGTGCCGCCGCCGACCGCGGCCGACACGGTGCGCACCAGCCACGCGTTGACCGACAGGCCCTCGCGACTCGCGGCCTCCTCGGCGCGGGCCTTGAGCTGGGCCGGCAGCCGCAGGTTGACGCGGGCGGTGCCGCCGTCGTCGCCGTCGGCCGGGGCCGACGCCTTGAACAGTTCGATGGGCGCGGCCGGCTCGGCGGGGGCGCCGCCGTCGGTGGGCCGCAGGGTCACCACGAAGTCGGGGTCCAGCCCGCGCAGCCGTATATCGACCGAGCCGGGGGCGAGCTCGCGGGTGATCTCGTCCATTGCGGCGGAGAGCACGTTGAGCATGGTCAGACGGGTCGCCGCCTCCAGAGGAGCGGTGAGCCTCTCGGCCAGCTCGCGAGCGTCTTCCCCACCGGCTTCGGCGGCCACCGCGAGTTCGCGGCGGAGGGTGTCGACGTACGGGGTGAGGTCCATGACGTCATCATGGCAGCGCCATGGCGCCATGCGCAAGCCCGAATGGCGCCTTGGGTGGGCGAACCTGGCGAGCAGCCGCTCTGACCTGCGAAAAAGGGAAGGAACCAGGCTGGGAAATGACGGCGCCATCCGCACTCGCGCGCTCCGGGAAGGACGGAATGGCGCCGCGCGTCACCAAGTGACACCAAGCGACACCATCCGGCGCCACCCTGCGCCACGTGGCGCCACGTGGCGTCATGAGATGGCGGAGCGGGTCTGCAGCAGGGGCAGCCCGCGCACGGATGCCGCCGGAGGCGGGCGCGCGTACCGGGACGGGGACGCGGACGCGACGTCAGTCGTCGATCGCCTGGTAGAGCGTGGTCCAGAAGTCGTGGATGAGCCGCGGCGAATCCGCAGTGCTCATCCCGGTCTGGGTGAGCAGGATTCCGGTGAGCTGGTGGTCCGGGTCGGCGTATGTCGTAGTGCCGGTTCCGCCGTCCCAGCCGAACTGGCCGATGGGCGCGTAGTCGCCGCGGTAGGTGCGCACCGCCATCCCGAAGCCCCAGCCGCCCTGCATCCCGAGGCCGAGCGGCACTTGGGCGTTGTCGGCCACGGCGTCCCGGGCGGCCTGCTGCCCGGGTGTGAGGCGGTTGGTGGTCATCAGCCGGACTGCGGGCCGGGACAGGATCCGTTCGGTCCCGTGCCCGTGCATCCCGTGGTTGAGCAGCATCCGGAGGTAGGCGTGGTAGTCGTCGACGGTGGAAACCAGCCCGCCGCCGCCCGCCTGGAACGCCGGAGGCCGGCTGAACCTTCCGCCCGCCGCCTCGTCCCACACGTGGAACTCTCCGGTCTGCGGGTCGGGGGCGTAACTGGGCGGCAGCCGGTCGATCTTGTTGGCGGGCACGTGGAAACCGGTGTCCTTCGATGCCGGGAGGCAGACTCACCAATGAGGAGCGCCGGCACATCGCCGCGGGGCTGGCCGAGGGGCTCGGATACACAGAGATCGGCCGGCGTCTGGGGCGACCCGCTTCGACCGTCATGCGGGAGGTCACCCGGAACGGCGGACCTTACGGTTACGGGGCGGACCGGGCGCACAAGGCCACGCAGCACCGCGCACGCCGGCGCAAGCAGGCCCGGCCTGCGGCACCGCCGGCCCCCGACAGCAGCCACGGGCGCGACCCTCAAGCGGTCCAGGACTTCACAGCGTCCTTCACTATTCTCCTCGAACAGCAGGGAATGCCCCGGATGATGGCCAGGGTGCTGGCCTGCCTGTGCATCACCGATTCCGGCACCCTCACCGCAGCAGACCTGGCCGAGCGGCTCCGCGTCAGCCCGGCGTCCGTCTCGCACGCCGTCACTTACCTTGAGCAGCAAGGAATGCTCAGGCGCGAGCGTGCCCCCGGTGGACGCCGCGAACGCCACGTCATCGACGACGAAGTCTGGCTCCGGTCCACCCTCGCAGCGCTGCAGATGAACGAGGCCCTGGTAGCCGCATCGCAGCGCGCCACCGAGATCCTCGGGCCTACAACCCCGGCGGGCGCTCGCTTCGAATCCTGCGCCGAATTCCTCCTCCTCGTCAGCGAGTCCCTCCAGACGGTCATGGAGCAGTGGCGACAGCACCGATCCGCCCGGAGTGCCGACGTCAGCAGCGATCTCTCGGCGATGACGACAACCCCGCGCGGGTGCAGCAGCGCGTACCTCCTTGCCCGCTTCAGGACCGATCAGGATCAGCAGGGTCTTCTGCCGTAATCCGGTGGGTGGTGCTCTCGGCCGTTCTGCTGGCGGTCGTCGCGGCGCTGTGGGCGGGGCGGGGGGCGTCCGGCAAGCTGACCACCGGTGGTTGGGCGCCGCGCAAGGCCGCGTCGTTACGGTCCGCGCCGCCCCCACCCCGGTGGAACCGCTGGTCGCCGGCCCACCGGCGCGGCTGCTCGACGTGCGGCACGCCGTCGCGACGCGCCTGCCGCTCACCGTCGGCATCGTCGTAGCCCTGTCGGTCGCGGTCGACGCACTCGTCATCCGCCCGTGCCGAACTCATCCCCAGGAGATCTCCCGTTCTCCCGCATCGAGGGAACTGTAGCGACGCGGCATGCGGTGTGGGATCAGTCCGGCAAGATCGAGTGGTCGGAGACTTTCGGCTTTCCAAGGAACTCGCCCTGCTGCGTGCCTATATGGCCCTGGCCGCCCTGGCCTGCAGGCCCCCGCAAGTGGGCGATGCCCCGGTCCAGGGCCGCTTCCAGGTGTGCGATGCCTCCCGTCGTCAGCAGGATCATCACACCGCCCTGGACTCCCGCGAGGAGGGCCGCGGCCTCGCGGTCGGCGTTCAGTTCGGTTGGTGCCTCGCCGATGTGCTGCATGTGGCGGATGCCTGCGGCGAGTTGGTCCTGCCACTGTTGCAGGAGTTCGCGGGCCACTGCCCGGGCGGCGTCCGTGGCAGTTCCCAGCTGGGATACGGCCGTGTGCAGGGGGCAGTTCTCGCCTTGCTCGCGGTAGCGGGCGACCACCTTTTCCCGCCACTGCCACCACGCGTCCCAGCTGGTCAGTGATCCCAGCTCCGGCTGCTGGTCGTCGATGACCCGGGCCGCCTCGTACCGGGCGACGGCCAGCAGCAGTTCGTCCTTCCCGCCGGGGAAATAGTGGAACAGCTGGCTCTTGCTGGTCGCCGTGCGGGCCATGACGTCCTCGAGGCGCAGGGAGAAGACGCCCTGGTCCCGTATCTCCTCGGCGGCCCCCTCGATGATGCGCTGCTTGGTGGCGGCGCCCTTGCGGGTCAACAGCACTTGTCCTCCCGGTGCGAGTGGCGGTACGGGGTGGGTCAGGGTAGGAGGAGCAGCTTGCCGGTGGTCCTGCGCGACTCGATGTCCGCGTGGGCCCGTGCCGCGTCCGCCAGGGCGTAGCGGCCTCCGATGCGCGGGGTGAGCCGCCCGCCGAGGATCAGGTCGAAGAGCTCTCCGGTGCGGTGGACCAGGGCCTCGCGGGTGGGCACGTGGTGGTGCACCACCGGGTACGTCAGGAGGATGCTGTTCGGCAGGTCGGTCGGCCGGAAGGCCGGAACGCCCATGAAGGGGCCGTAGTACGCGTGCACCCCGTGCGTACGCAGCGCGAGCTGTGAGGAGCGGAACGTCTCGGTGCCACCGCCGTCGTAGACGACGTCGGCTCCCCGTCCGCCGGTCAGTTCCCTGATCCGCTCTTCGAAGCCGCCCCCGGACCATACGAGTACGTGGTCGGCGCCGGCCTCCTTCGCAACGGTGGCCTTCTCCTCGCGGGAAACCAGGCCGATCACGTCACCGCCACGGGCTTTGATCATCTGGGTGAGCAGCAGACCCACTCCGCCCGCCGCCGCGTGCACCACGGCCGTGTCGCCCGGACCGATCGCGTAGGTCTCCGTGCTGAGGTGGCTCGCGGTGAGTCCTTGGAGCATGACGGCGGCGGCGGTCTCGTCGGTGATGGCGTCGGGCACCTTGACGAGCGAGTTTGCCGGAATGGCCAGCAACTCGGCGTAGCTGCCGGGGTGGTAGAACCAGGCCACCCGGTCGCCGACGGCCAGGCCCTCGCCCCCCGTGCCCAGGGCGGTGACGTATCCCATCCCTTCGGCACCCAGGATCACGGGAGCGGCCCAGCCCGGGCTGCCCTGGGCGCGGGCGCCGATGTCCATGTAGTTCACTCCCGCGGCACCGAGCCGGACCAGCGCCTCGCCGGGGCCGGGTGCCGGGTCCGGTAATTCGGTCCACCGCATGACCTCGGGGCCGCCGTGTTCCTCGATACGGATCGCGTGCATGAGCAGCACCTCTCTGTGCGGGCGAACGTGTGGTGAAGTGGTTCGACGAGCACAGTAGGCAGCCCGGATTGGACCCTCAAGTCCAAAGTCCGGTCGCAGGGAGCGGTACGACTGTCACCCCGTTCAGGCGACGGCGGTCTTCCTGCGGGCGCGGTACGCGGCAGCCTTGAGCTTGTTCCCGCAGGATTCCATGCCGCACCACTGGCGGCGGCTGCCGCGCGAGCGGTCGATGTAGACGCGGGTGCACTCGGGGTTGCCGCACTCCTTGAGCAGGGGTACGTCCGGGCCGCTCAGCAGCTCCACCGCGTGCCGGGCGACGGTGGACAGCGCCTCTCGCTGCGTCGCCGCCGTCCAGCGGCCGGAGTGGGTCAGCTGCGGTGCCGCGGGGGGCCTGCGGGCCGCCTCGTTGAGCACGGCCAGCGCCTCGTCCTCGAAGTCCGTGGCGAGGCGCCGGGCCGTGATCAGCTGGTAGACGGCTTCCCGTAGCGTCGTCGCCCGCCCCACGTCGGCCTGCCGGGCCGGCGAGACGGAGTCGACGACGCCGGACTCCACGTACCACGCGTCCAGGCGGTCCGGCGCCGCGAACATCTCGAAGCGCGCTGTGCGGCGCGCCCGGAGCGTGGCCGCGAAGTCCAGGGCCGGGTTACCGCACACAAAGACGTGATCCGTGTTCACGTCACCATCTTGATGGGTGACTATGACGCTCGCAAGAAACGCCGGCCGCAGTCGACCACAGCAGACGTCAGCAGCCCGGCGGCTCAGCAGCTCACGCCTGCGGTGCTCCCGTCTCCGTCAGTTCGCCGTCGGCGACCCGCAGCCACCGGTCGACGCCGATCCGTTCGAGGAAGCGCTCGTCGTGGCTGACCACCACGAACGCGCCGCGGTAGCACTGCAGGGCGCTCTCCAGCTGGCCGGCGCTGACCAGGTCGAGGTTGTTCGTGGGCTCGTCCAGCAGCAGGAGTTGCGGGGCGGGTTCGGCGCACAGGACGCAGGCCAGGGTGGCGCGCAGGCGTTCGCCGCCGGAGAGCACGCGCACGGGCAGGTGTGCCCGGGGGCCGCGGAAGAGGAAGCGTGCGAGCAGGTTCATCCGCTCCGCCTCCGGCCGGTGCGGGGCGAACACCGCGAAGTTCTCGGCCACGGTGCGGTCGGGGTCGAGCAGGTCCAGGCGCTGCGACAGGGAGGCGATGCGCCCGTCGGCACGCTTGATGTTCCCGCCGTCCAGGGCGAGTTCACCGGCGATGAGCCGCAGTAGCGTCGTCTTGCCCGCACCGTTGGGTCCCGTGAGCGCGATGCGTTCGGGCCCTCGGATCGTGAGGTGGGCGCCGTCGCCCGCGAACAGGTCCCGTTCGCCGTGGCGGATCTGCATGCCCTCGCCCAGGATGACGGTGCGTCCCGCGGGGACGTCGGTGTCGGGCAGCTCCAGGACGAGCCGCTGGTCGTCCCGTAGCGCGCGTCCCGCTTCGTCGAGCCGGGCCTGTGCCTCGTGGACGCGGGTGGCGTGCATCTGGCCGGCCCGGCCGGCGGATTCCTGGGCGCCGCGCTTCATGTTTCCGGCGAAGATGCGCGGCAGGCCGGCGTTCTTGAGGTTGCGGGCGGCGTTGCTCGCGCGGCGCTCGGCCCGTTCGCGCGCCTGCTGCATCTCGCGCTTCTCCCGCTTCAGCTCCTGTTCGGCGTTGCGTACGTTCTTCTCGGCCACCTCCTGCTCCGCCCGTACGGCCTGCTCGTACTGGGTGAAGTTGCCTCCATGGAACCGGAGTTCACTGCGGTCGAGTTCGGCGATGCGCTCCATGCGGTCCAGCAGGGCCCGGTCGTGGCTCACGACCAGCAGACTGCCGTTCCAGTCCGAGAGCACGTCGTAGAGCTTGTGGCGGGCCTCGACGTCGAGGTTGTTGGTCGGCTCGTCCAGCAGCAGGACGTCGGGGCGCTTGAGCAGCTGCGCCGCGAGCCCGAGGCTGACGATCTGGCCGCCGCTGAGCGTGCCCAGGGTCCGGTCGAGGGCGAGATGACCGAGGCCGAGCCGGTCGAGCTGGGCCCGGGTGCGCTCCTCGATGTCCCAGTCATCGCCGATGACCGTGAAGTGCTCCTCACCCACGTCGCCGGACTCGACGGCGTCGATGGCGCGGATCACCGCGTCGACTCCCAGGACCTCGGCCACCGTCGGCTCACCGGTCAAGGGAAGGTTCTGCGGGAGGTAGCCGAGCGCGCCGTTCACGGTCAACACGCCTGTGGCAGGGCGCAGTTCACCGGCGATCAGTTTCAGCAGGGTGCTCTTGCCGGAGCCGTTGGGCGCCACAAGACCCGTACGGCCGGCGCCGATGGCGAAGGTCAGGCCCTCGAAGACCGGGGTGTCGTCGGGCCAGGAGAAGGCGAGCTGGGAGCAGATGACGGAAGCGTCGGACATGGGATGACCTCGTGAGGAAAAGAGGGCAGGCCGCTCCACGACAAAACCGCTGCGCAGGTGTCACTGTGCGGAAATCGTCATACGGAAAGCGCTGCCCCTGAGACAGGGAAAAGGGGATGACGAGATGACCACAACGGCGGCGCTACCAAGGGTGCGTTGCCTGCCGGTGGTCGATCGGATCCGGGTATCACCCGGAGATGTCGTCGTCGCCCGCCATGTCTGGACTCCTCTACGAAATGATCACTGCTGAAGTCACCGTATCAGGCCCCGTACGGCCGCAGGCAAGTCCTTTTTCAGAGCACCAGGTCCCACGCCAGGCAGGACAACAGATTTCCCGTGCCTTCGGGGTTGCCGCTGTCGCGTGCGGAGTTCCTCGGCGACGCCTCCTTCGTTTCCACCATGTCCTCGAAGGCGATCCGCTCGGGCAGCGCGCCGAAGCGCGCGTGGCGCATCGCCGAGCCACTGTCCTGTGTGGTGCGGTCTTCCATCGTCAGCCTTCCGTATCGATGTGCCATCAGAGGTGGTTCGCGTCGATGACCGCCCGGGCGAACGCCTCGGGTGCCTCCTGCGGCGCATTGTGGCCGACGCCCTTCAGGGTGCGGTGGTCGTACGGGCCCACGAATCTGTCCCGGTACGCCTCCCCGCCGCCCGGAACCGTGAACGGGTCGCGCTCGGCGTCGAGCGTCACCGTCGGCACGGTGATGACCGGCCGGGTGGCGAGCCGCTTCTCGTGCGGCTCGTAGCGCCGCTCCCCCTCGGCGAGGCTCAGCCGCCAGCGGTAGTTGTGAATGACGATGGTGGCGTAGTCGGGGTTCTCGAAGGCGGCGGCGGTGCGCTCGAAGGTGGCGTCGTCGAAATCCCATGTCGGGGACACGGTGTCCCAGACCAGCCGCGTCAGGTCGTGCCGCTTGCTCTTGTCCTCCATGGCGATGCGGCCCCGCTCCGTGGAGAAGTAGTACTGGTACCACCAGGCGTGCTCGGTCGCCGGCGCCAGCGGCTGGAGGTTCGCTTCGAGGTTGATGACGAGGTATCCGCCCACCGACACCAGGGCCTTGCAGCGCTCGGGCCACAGTGCCGCGATGACATCGGCGGTCCGCGCTCCCCAGTCGAACCCGGCGAGCACCGCCTTCTCCAGCCCCAGCGCGTCCATCAGGGCGATGATGTCGAGGGCCAGGGCCGACTGCTGCCCGTTCCTGAAGGTCCGTGGCGAGAGGAAGCGCGTCGTGCCGTGGCCGCGCAGATACGGAACGATGACGCGGTAGCCCTCCGCCGCCAGCAGGGGCGCGACGTCGACGAAGCTGTGGATGTCGTACGGCCAGCCGTGCAGGCAGATGACCGGCGGCCCATGGGCCGGACCGACTTCGGCGTACCCGATCTCCAGCAGACCGGCCCGGACCTTCTGGAGCGGAGGGAACGCGGTGCGCCCTGCGCGCCCGCGGGGAGCGGGGCCGGCCGCGGGCGCGGCGGCCGTGGCGGCCCGCTGCTCCGTGCCGGCCGAGGCCTGCGCCGGCCCCGCCGGCCCCACCAGCGGCGCGGCGGCCGCACCACCGGCGCCCAGGCCGAGAGCCTTGCCGAACGTACGCCTGTTGATCATATGGAGCCCTCCGCGCGTCTCGAAGTGCCGGCCTGCGAGCGATCCGAGCCTCGCAGGAGATCCCACGCCCCCACCGGTCCCAAGGACCGCCATGGGCATGCCGTACGACTGTGGCACAGTGCGCGTCACTGGCCAAACAGGTGACGCGCGCCAAGTCACTGCATTTCAGGGGCGTTTGATGCCAAGGAAGCGTTCAAAAATGACGCGTCTGCCCCTTGCGCTCCCCCGCGGCGGGGCGGCAGGCTACCGACGCAGAAAGCACGATCGTTCTTCCTTGAAAGACTCCCGGAACGGAGCTTGATGATGATCGACCGCCGCACTCTCATCCGTAACGGAGGCGCAGCCGCCGCCGGTGCCCTCGGCGTGACCGCCCTTACCCCGGCGGTCGGGGTCGCGGCCACGGACCCCACGGACCCGACCTCCGGAGTCACGCGGACCCTGCTCCAGCGCCATCCCTCCCCCGCCGAGGGCTGGGAAACCGTCCAGACCCTGGTGGAGATCCCCAGAGGGAAGGAGTCGGGCTGGCACAGCCATCCCGGGGTGGAGGTCGGATACATCGCCCGGGGCGACGTCCTGATGGAGTTCGACGACGGTCATGCCCTGCGGCTGCGCACCGGCGACCCCTTCTTCATCCCGTCCGGCGCCATCCACAATGCCCGCAACGTCGGCAGGGAGACCACGATGATGCTGTCCACCTACGTCGTCGACGAGACGAAACCGCTGGTCACCACGTACGAGAACGAGAACAGACCCGCGAAGCCCCACCCCTGACCGAGCGGCCTCCTCGGCACCGAACGAGGCCGGCCGCACGGCGGGGCGGTCCGGCCTATGCCCGTACGGGTGTCTCCAGTTGCTCGGCCATGAGTTGGACGATTTCCGTGGAGTGCTGGGTCAGGAAGAAGTGCCCGCCGGGGAAGGTCTTCAGTGTGAAGGCGCCGTCGGTGTGCCCGGCCCAGGCGGCGGCCTCCTCCGCGGTCAGCTTCGGGTCGCCGTCACCGACCAGGCAGGTCACGGGGCTGCGCAGGGGCGGCCCGGGCTCCCAGGCGTACGTTGCGGCGGCGTGGTAGTCGGCGGCGCGGGTGGACGGGAGGATCATGCGCAGCACTTCCTCGTCGCCCGGCGGCCGGGTGCCGGTGCTGTCGTCGTCGCGCGCATGGGCCGTATCCCTGCGGGGCGCGGACGGGGCGCGGTGCCCGGAGACGAAGAGGGCGGCGGGTACGGTGTCCGCTTCCCGCTCCAGGCGCCGGGCGATCTCGAAGGCGAGGGAGGCGCCCATGCCGTGACCGAACAGGGCGAGCGGCCGGCCGGTCCAGGGGAGCAAGGCTCCGAAGACCTGGTCGGCGAGGGCCGGTACGGAGTCGAGGAGCGGTTCGGTGCGGCGGTCCTGGCGGCCGGGGTACTGCACGCTCAGCACTTCGACGGTGCCGGGCATGGCCCGGGACAGGGGGAGGTAGAAGCCGGCGGAGCCGCCCGCGTGGGGCAGGCACACCAGCCGGACGCGACTGTCGGGACACGGGTGGAATCTGCGGATCCACGGGCCGTCGTCCGCGGCGGGCGGGGTGTGCACGGAGTCGTTCCCTTCCGGTGGGGGGAAGGGCGCGGCCGAGTGCGAGCACCCGCCTGCGCCCTCCTGCCGGGCTGCCCTTGAGGAGGACCGGCCGGGGCCGGTCCTCCTCAAGGGTTCCTCCGATGCGCGGTTCAGGACGCGGTGACGTCCTGCTTGATGATGCGCTCGACGTTGCGCTCCGCGAGCGCCGTGATGGTGACGAAGGGGTTGACGCCGATGCTGCCGGGGATGAGCGCGCCGTCCGTCACGTAGAGGTTCTTGTAGCCGGCGACGCGGCCGTAGTTGTCGGTGGCCTTGCCGAGCACGCAGCCGCCGAGCGGGTGGTAGCAGAAGTCGTCGGCGAAGGCCTTGAGCTGCTTGCCGAAGAGGTCGTACCGGTACATCGTGGTGTTGGCCTTGTTGATGCGGTCGAACAGCGACTTCGCGGCGGCGACGGCGGGCGCGTTCTGCTCGCGGGTCCAGCGCAGGTCGGCCCGGTCCTTGGCCGCGTTGTAGACGAAGGTGCCGCGCTCGGGGTTCTTGGTGATGGCCAGGTAGAGGCTGACCCAGGTCTCGACGCCCGCCGGCATGGGGGCGATCTCGGCGAAGACGGGGGCGTCCTTGTTGTCCCAGTCGTCGATGCCGAGGGCGGGGATGGAGGACTGCTTGGTGCCCGTGGGGTTCCACATGTGGTTGGCGCGGGCAGTCATGATGTTGCCGTTGGGGCCCCAGCCGCCGCCGATCTCGGAGCTGAGGTTCGGCAGGGTGCCGGTGTCCCGGGCGCGCAGGAGCAGTTCGGTGGAGCCGAGGCTGCCGGCGCCGAGGAAGAGGTGGCGGCAGGAGATCTCCTTGGTCGCCAGCAGCTTGCCGTCGGCGTCCTTCTGCTCCACGGTCAGCAGGTACGTGCCGTCCTTCTGCTGACGGATGGCCTTGACCTGGTGCAGCGTCTCGATGGTGACCTTGCCGGTGCCCAGGGCTGCCGCCAGGTAGCTCTTGTCGAGGGAGACCTTGCCGTGGTTGTTGCCGTAGATGACCTCGGCGGCCAGCCCCGACTTGGGCACCGTGCCGTCCGCCTCGCGCCGCATGTAGTCCCAGTCGTAGACGTTGGGCACGAAGGTGGTGCCCAGGCCCGCCTTCGCGGCCTGCTCGCGGGAGACGCGGGCGAACTTGTACCACTCGGTCTGCTCGAACCAGTCCTTGTCGATGTTGCCGACCCGGAGGGTGGAGTTGGCGCGCGGGAAGTACTTGGCGTACATCTCTGCGGCGTCGACCTGGGGCAGCACCTCCTCGAAGTACGAGCGCCGGGGCGTGACCGCCATGCCGCCGTTGACGAGGGAGCCGCCGCCGACGCCGCGCCCCACGTACACGGACATCTGGTCGAAGTTCACGCGGTCCAGGACGCCCGCGTAGGGGTCGATGTCCCGGTTGGCGAGGTCCAGCCACAGGAAGGAGCCCAGCGGGGCCTCCGTGCGGGTCTTGAACCAGCTGGAGCGCTTGTCGGGCTTGAGCATCCCGCTGAAGACGTTGCCGTCCGGGCCGGGCTGGTTCCACAGCTGGCCCATTTCCAGCATCAGCGTGGGCACCCCTGCCTCGCCGAGGCGCAGCGCGGAGACGGCTGCGCCGTAGCCGGTGCCGACCACGACGGCGGGGACGAACGTCCCGCTCCCGCCGCCGGTCCGGGCGGCGGCGGCCGCGCGGGGGGCGGCGGTGATCGTGGTCTGGCCGGCGAGTGCGGCGGCGCCCAAGGCCGCCAGGCCGAGCATGCGGCGGCGCGACAGGGGCTGGTGTGCTACCACGCTGTTTCTCCTGAGCTTTCGGGGAGAGGAAAGGCGAAATACGAGGGCGGGCGGGACGGCACGGTCGTGGAGGTGTTCCGTGCGGTCCGGTGCCGGCAGCCGCTCGCGCTTCTCGTCCGGGTGACCGGGGCGTTCACCCGGCCCGCGGGGCCGGGTGGTGCGTCCCGAAGCACCACGAACTGGACGGTATGGAGATCGTTCGAAGGGTGTCAACGGAATCCGGACGGGCCCGCGCTAACCCTGTGGATGCCGGGCCCGGAGGTTCGGTTACTCCCGGTACGGAAGCTTCGGTTCGGTGCGGGCCCGGGTCGTCGGTACGGGTCCGGTCATTCCTCCGCCTCGCCGGGGAGCAGGACGGAGAAGGCGGCCAGTTCGGCCCGTCCGGCGACGTGGAGCTTGCGATAGGCGCTGGTGAGGTGCTTCTCCACGGCGCGTGAGCTGACCTTGAGCCGTTCGGCTATGTCCTTGTTGGGCACGCCGTTGGCGGCGAGCCCGGCGACCCTGCGTTCGGAGCGGGTGAGCGCCGCCACCGCCACCGGGGTGCGGGAGCCGGCCGGGTCGGCGAGTTCCTCGGACGCCCGCTCGGCGATCCACGGCACACCGCAGGCGAGGGCCCGGTCGCGGGCCGTGCGCAGTCTGAGTTCGCCCTCGGCGTGCCGGCCGGCGGCCAGCAGCCGCCGGCCGAGGAGCAGTTCGGTGCGGGCCGCTTCCATGGTGTTCACGGAGTTCTCCAGGAGGGCGGCGGACTCGTGCAGCAGCTCGATGCCCCGCTCCCCCGCCGTGGCCGCGCCCCTGACCCGCTGGACGCGGCCCATGGCGACGGGGGTGCCCCAGGCCACGGCCCGCTCGTACTCCTCGTCGGCGAGGTCGAGGGCCTGCTGGGTCCGGCCCATGCGGTGGTACAGCCCGGCCGCCCAGGTGCGCCAGGGGACGAGGGCGGGGTTGCGCCATTCGGCGCGTTCGGCCGAGCGGCCCCAGTCGAGGATGTACTCCAGGGCCGTGGCCGGGTCTCCCTCGACGGCGGCGACGGAGCCCCTGAGGAGCTGGAGGGGTGAGGGCCGGAAGTCGTGGTCGGCGATCTCGCGGTGGTGGGCGAGCAGCCGCCGGGCCAGCCGGGTGTCCCGGCTGTGGACGGTGACCATGACGAGGGCGGCCATGGAGGAGAGCGTGGCCCACTCCGTCATGCCGAGTCCGAGGGCTTCCTCGGCGTGGGCCCTGGCCTCCTGCAGGCGTCCCCGGGACAGCTGGAGGTGGGCGAGCTCGGTGGCGATCACCGCCCGGGGGACGGGAGCGCCGTCCCGGCGGGCGCGTTCCCGCGCGATCATCAGCCAGGGTCCGATGGTCTCCAGCGATTCCGCGGCGACCAGGACGCCGGTCAGGTGCGGTAGTGCGGTGTGGACGTGGGAGGGGGCGGCGGGTTCGTGCTGGAGGACGCGGTTGGCGTGGAAGGCGACGTCGGCCGCGGTCATCTGCTGGGTCACGGTGGCGCCGTGCAGGAGTACGGTGACCAGTTCGCGTTCGGCGGCGGTGTTGATCGGGGGCATGGTGCCCAGGGCGCGCAACCGTTCTGTACAGCGCCCGATCTCGCCGGGTCCGGCCACGGCGATGTGGCGCAGGCGGGCCTCGATCCGCAGGGCGGCCTGGCGTTCGACGCCGGTGAGGCCGTCCGGGCCGCCCAGGTCCGCGGCCACCTTGGCGACGGTGTCGGTGACCGCCGGGGGGCAGCTGCCGAGGAGGAAGGGAGGGATGCGGGCGGCGGCGAGCGCGCGCCCGGCGGGGGTGGGGAGCAGGAGGAGGGTCTGGGAGAGGTGCCGCAGGGCGGCCTGTGGGTCGGTGTCGCGCTCCGAGGCGGCCAGGTCGAGCAGCAGGGCGGCCCGGCCGGCGCCGGACGACGAGCTGCCGAGCAGGGCCCGGCGCAGGTAGCGGGCGGCGTCCTGGGGGGCTCCGCGCCGTAGCGCTGCGGTTGCGGCGGAGCGCAGCACTTCGACGGTCCAGCCTTCGTGGCACGAGGTGACGGCGAGGAGCGGTGCGGCGGCGCGTTCCGCCGGGTGGCCGCCGCTGTGCAGCAGGTGCGCGGCGCGCAGGTGGATGTCCTCGTGTTCCGCGGCCGTCATGGATTCCTCGGCGGCCTCCCGTACGGAGGGGTGGACGAAGCGCGGTACGGGGCCGTCGGTGAGCAGGCCGAGGCGGCGCAGGGATCGCGCGGCCTCCTCGCTGCCGGCGGTGTCGAGCTCCGCGAGGTCGCCGGCCAGTTCGAGGCCGGCGTCCTCGTCGAGGACCGCCAGCGCCCTGGCGAGCCGGCGCACCGGGGCCGGCTGGGCGCGCAGGGCGACGGTGAGGCGCTCGTGCAGCGCGACGGGCCGGGGTTCCGGCGCGGTGAGGACGTGCCCGGGCTGCGGTTCGTCCGGGGCGAGGTCGGCCAGGGCCGCGGTGAGGAACAGGGGGTTGCCGCCCGAGGCCTGGTGGCAGGCGGCGACCTGTGCGGGGTCGCCGGGACGGCCCAGGTGGTCGGCGACGAGGGCTTCGACGGACTCCACGGTGAGCGGGGCCAGGTGGAGGGCGCCGGCGCGTTCCGCGAGGGCCTGCACCGGTGGTGCGTCCGCGCCGGGCTCGCCTGCCCGTACGCCGACGACCATCGTGGCGCGCGTGCCGGGCAGCCGCTTGGCGAGGGCGCCGAGCCAGCGCAGGGAGGCCGGGTCGGCCCACTGGAGGTCGTCCACCAGGATCAGGAGGGACTTGCCGGCGCTGTAGTCGGTGACGAAGGAGAGGAGTTCGGCGAACTGGTCCGGGCCGGGTACGGGGTCGAGGGCCCGGCAGCCCGGGAGCGGGTCGAGGAGCTGGCTCACGACGCCGAAGGGGAAGTCCTGCTCCTGCGGGGCGCAGGCGGCGGTCAGGACGCGCAGGCCGCGCCGTTCGGCGAGTGCGGGCAGCCGCCGCAGCAGGGCGGTCTTGCCGCTGCCGATGCCGCCCGTCACGGCCAGCAGGCGGCCGTCGCCCCGGTGGGCGGCGTCCATCGCCGCGGAGATCAGGTCGAGTTCGCGTTGCCGTCCGCGAAGCGGTGTCATGATGTCGCCTTCGGTTGGTGCCCCAGCGCGGCGGCCAGTCCGGCCCGGCCCTGGATGCCCAGCTTGCGGTAGGTCTTGGTCAGGTGCAGTTCGACGGTGCGCGGGGTGACCGACAGCCGGGACGCGATGGCCCGGTTGGGCAGGCCGTCGGCGGCCAGTGCGGCCACCCGCAGTTCGGCGCCGGTCAGTTCCTGCCGGGGCGCCGGTGCGGGGCCGGTGCCGGGTGGGGGCCGCCGGTCCTCCGCGCGCCGGTCCTCGGCACGGTCGGCGGGCGGCCTGCCGCTACGGGCCTGCTTGCGGCGACCGGTGGATCCGTCGGCGCGCGGGGAGGTGCCCCGTGCGCGCCGTCCGGCGGGTTCCGCAGCACCGGATCCCGCGGGCGGCCCTCCTCCGTCCGCCGCAGCGTCGGGCCGGGCCCCGGGGACGCCCCAGGCGCGTGCGAGGTGCTGCTCCTCGGCGAGGAGGCCGGCGGCCACGGGGTCGTCCGCGGGCGCCTCGCTGGCCGAGGCGGCGACCCAGCGCCAGGGCAGGAACGCGGGGTTGGTCACCTGCCGGGCGAGCAGCCTGCGCCCGCACTCCAGCAGATCGGGCAGGGCCCGCTCCCGGTGGCCGCGGGCCAGGCGGGTCCGGCCCCGGGCGTAGAACAGGAGGGCCCCGGCCAGTCCGGCCGCGGTGCCGTACGGCTGGGCCAGGGCGAGGAACCGTTCGGCTTCGTCCGGATCGCCCTGTTCCAGCTGCACCAGGGCCGCGAGGGCGATCAGTCCCGGAGTGAGGAACGGAGAACGGCAGTTGCCGAGCATGGCCGCCTGGGCCCGGTCCAGCGCCTCCGACGCGGCGCCGGGCCGTCCGCGGCCCAGTTCGGCGAGGCCGCTGACGAGCAGCGCCAGGCCGGCGACCGGGCGCACGTCCGCGTACTGGGCGCGTACGAGCACGGTGTCGAGGGCCGTGCGGGCCTCCTCGTGGTCGCCGCTGAGCACCAGGACGTGGCAGGCGGCCACCTGCAGCAGGAGCGGCACGGTGCGGCGGGCGGCCTCCGGGGCGAGGGCGGTGCGGGCCAGGCTGCGGGCCAGGCCGATGTCCTGGCCGCGCAGGGCGGTGCGCCAGGCCGCGGCCGCGGCCTCCGCCGCTCCTGCGGGCTGCCGGGGCAGCGGCGGGACCGGAGGGCTGTCCAGCTCGTGGGCGGCTTCCGGCTCGCTCTGTTCGGCGAGCCAGTACAGGGCGCGCAGGGCGGCCGCGTCGTCGCCGTCCGGAGCGACGCGCTCGGCGGCCCCGGCGATCAGCGGCTGGGCGGCGGCCATGTCGCCGCGGGCCACCAGGAGTTCGGCGGCGCGCACCCAGGCGGGTCCGGCGGTGGCGTCGGCGGGAGTGAGCAGGGCCTGGCGCAGGTGGCGGTCGGCCGCCCCAGGGTCGGAGGGCAGGAGAGCGACCGCGAGTTCGGTGAGCAGCGGGACGCGCTGCTCGGGCGGCGCGGGTTCGCGCAGGGCGCGCCGGAGCAGCCGGGCGGCGTCGGCCGTCCGGCCGGCGGCGCGGTGGCGGGCGGCCTCGGCGCGCAGGACGCCGACGGCCCATGCGGCGCCGTCGGGCCGCGCGCCCAGCAGCATGCGGGCCACCGCGCTGTCGGGGGCGGCGGTCCGGTACGCCCAGGCGGCGGTGCGGGAATGGAGTGTCTCCCGGCTCTCGACGCTCAGACCGGCCAGAACGGTTTCGGCCGCCGCCGGGTGCCGGAACGCGGGTTGGCCGCCGGTGAGGAGCAGGCCGGTTCCGGAGAGCCGGGCGAGGGCTCGGGGCGCGTGCGCCCCGGTGAGCGCGGTGATCATGGGCTCGGTGCAGTCGGGCCCGGCGGCCGCGATGACGCACAGGACGTCGCGGAGTTCTTCGGGCAGCACGGTGAGGGTGTGCCGTGTGCGCTGCCGGACGGCCTCCGCGGCGCAGTCGGCGAGGCGGGGCAGGTGCTCGGCGGTCGGCCGCCATCCGTGGCAGGCGAACTGGCTGGTGACCGACCGCAGCAGGGCGGGGTTCCCGTCGACGGCGCGCACCGCCGCTTCCTGGAACGCGGGGTCGGCCGGGGTGTCCCATGCCCGGTCGAGGAGCCGGCCGACGGCGGGGTCCGGCAGCGGGCCGAGGGCGAGGGTGTGCCGGGCGACGGTGTGCTCGCCGTCCAGCGGGCACGTGTCGATGCGGTCGCCGGGTCCGGCGGGGGCGGCGTCGCTGCGGGAGGTGAGCAGCATCAGGGAGGTGCCCGCGAGGCGGCGGCCGAGGGCCTGCAGCCAGCTCAGGCTCGCCCGGTCGGCGCACTGGAGGTCGTCGACGACGACGAGCAGCGGCTCGGTGCGGGCGGCGGCGAGGAAGACCCGGCACAGGGCGGCCCGCTCCGGCTCCCACGAACTCCGGTGCGGTGGCGGGGCCGCGGCGTGGCCGCTGCGCGTCAGGGCCCTGTGCAGTTCGGCGGCGAGGCTGTAGGGCAGGCCGGTCTCCTCCGGGCAGGCCTGGGCGGCGGCGACGCGGATGCCGGCCCGTCCGGCCAGGGCGGCCGCGCGCTCCAGCAGGGCGCTGCGGCCGGTGCCGGGCGGGCCGTGCACCTCGGCGAGCACGGGCCGGCCCTGGCGCAGGTGGTGCAGTGCGGTGGAGAGCAGGGCTTCTTCCCGTTCGCGGCCGGCGAGCGGCGAGGACGCGTCCGGGCCGTCGCCGGGCGTACGGGGAGCGGGCTGCGGAGTGGTGGTCGGTGACATGTCCGTTCTCCTGGTCACCGGCCCGTCGCCCGCAGTCCGGCGGGGCGCAGCCCGCCGGGGAGTTCGGCGCGGCCTCGTACGCCGAGTTTGCGGTAGACGTTGGTCAGGTGCATCTCCACGGTGCGGGTGGTGATGAACAGCGTCTCGGCGATCTTCTTGTTGCTCGCTCCGTCGCGGGCCAGGGAGGCCACGCGACGCTCGCCGGCGGTGAGGGAGTCCAGGGGGCTGGCGGCGAGCTGCGGCATCCGTCCGCCCGCGGTGACGAGCAGTCTGCGGGCGACGGCGGCGAGCAGGTGGTATCCGCAGTGGGTGGCTCGTTCGATGACGCGGCGCAGGTGGCGGCGGGCGCCGTCGGTGTCGCCGTGGCGCAGCAGTTCGTGGCCGAGCTGGAATTCGGCTTTGCCGAGCTCCAGGCGGGCCGGTGAGGAGGCCAGGGCGTCCACCGAGTCGCCGAGCAGTCGCAGGCGGGTGCGGCCCTCGGCGACGCAGGCCGCGGCGAGCAGGCCCAGGCCGAGGGCCCGGGGGGTGCCCCAGCGCCGGACGTCCGGCTGGACCCGTTCGACGAGCTCGGCGGCCTCGGCGGTCCGGCCGAGGCGGGCGAGGGTGGTGGTGGCGGGCAGCCACCAGGGGGCCAGGACCGGGTTGGCCACGCCTGCTTCCTCCAGGCCGCGGCCGCACCGGCGCCACGCGGCCAAGGCGCCTTCCAGGTCGCCCTGTTCGCGCAGCGCCCGGCCGCGGACGTAGAGGTAGTGGTGCCACTCGAAGAGGCGGTTTTCGAGCGTGAAGTCGGTGCGCACGAGGCGGTCCAGCACGACGCACGCGTCGGCGGTCCGGCCCGCGGAGAGCAGGGAACTGCCCAGGGCGATGTGGGCCAGGGACGCGGGGTCGCCCTGCCCGTCCCGCTCGGCGAGCACGAGGGCGGCCTGTGCCTGGCGCAGGGCGCCGGCGATGTCACCGGCGTCGTGGAGGGCGAGGGAACGGCCGGCCAGCGCCGGGACCCGCACCCTCGCACCGTGGCGGGCGAGGCCGCCGGCGCAGGAGCGCTCCAGGCCGGCCAGCGCCTCGTCGACGGCGTCCGCCAGGCCGAGCACGGTGGAGGGGCCGATGACCCACCAGCCGGCGGCGGGGACCTCGTCCTCGACCCGTAACGCCGTGCGGGCGAGGGCGGCCGCCTCCCCGGCCGGCCTGCCCTCCAGGCAGGCCATGACGCTCATGGCGGCCAGCAGCTGGCGCTCGGCGGGGCTGTCGCCGTGCGGCGGCGCCCAGGTGCGGGACCGTTCGCGGGCCGCGGCCATGGCGGTCGTGTCGTTGACGGCGGTGACCAGGAGGGCCGAGGCGACGGTGGTGCGCAGTTCGCGGTCGGCGGGTGCGGGGTCGGTGCCCAGGCCGGCGTCGAGTGCGTCCAGGACGTCTCCGAGGATGCGCACGGCGTCGGCCGCGTGGCGGGTCCCGGCGGCCGAGAGGCCGTAGTCGACGGCGATGGCGGCCTTCTCCCGGGCGTCCGGGGCGGCGGTGAGGGCCTGGTGCAGGTGCCAGAGCGCGGCTTCGGGCGCCGTGGGGGCGCAGGCTCTCGCGAGTTCGCGGTGGACGTCCTTGCGTTCGGTGGGCGTGAGCTGTGCCGTCAGGGCGCTCCGCAGGCAGGTGACCACGTCCCTGGTGGCGGTGCGGCCGGGTGATTCGGCGATGGCGTCGCGGAGCACGGCGAGCATCCACGGCTCGTCGATGCGGTCCAGGGAGACGAGCTGGCCGACGATTTCGGCGGCCGGCCGTCCGGCGTCGTTGAGCAGCCCGGCGGCCCGGGAGCGCAGTTCGTGCAGGGAGTCGGTCGGCAGGCCGGCCAGGACGCTGCGGCGGAGGGGGTCGCACATCACCGAGCCGCGCCGGCCGGGGGTGACGGCCTCGAACCGGAAGAGCACGTCGAGGGCGGTCTCCACGTGCCGGGCCGGGACGCCCGACAGCGCGCCCAGCAGGTCGGGTTCGGCGCGGCCGAGGACGGCCAGGGCCGTGGCCACCTGCTGTACGGGGCGGGGCTGGCCGGCCAGGAAGCCCGGTATCAGCGAGGCCAGGATGCTGCGGTGGACCGCGCGCAGCCGGCGCAGGCCGCCCCGGTCGGGGCGGATCCCGGCCCAGCGCAGCCCGGCGAGCAGCCGCCCGAGCAGTTGCGGGTTGCCTCCGCAGATCTCCGCGCAGCGCCGGGCGAAGAGCGGGTCCACGGGGCCGCCCAGCGCCCGGGCGATCACCCGGCCGGTGGCGGACTCGCTCATCGGCCCCAGTTCCAGCAGCGTGCAGCGGTCCTGGGCCAGCAGTTCGGCGAGGACGGCCGTGCCGGGGCCGTCGCTCTCCGTGCGCTGGGCGAGGAGGACGAGGAGGGGGTGTGCGGCGACCCTGCGCAGGACGAAGTCGAGGCGGCGCAGAGAGGTTTCGTCGCACCACTGGGCGTCGTCGAGGACGATGGCCAGCGGGCCGTCGGCCAGCAGCCGGAGGAGGTCGGCGTGGAAGCGGCGGCAGCTCGCGTACAGGTCGGCCGAGGACTCTGCGGGGCCTGGAGCCGCGGGCTCGGCGGGAGGGGTCGGCGCGTCGGCGACCGGGCCGGGCGCGGAACCGCCGCTGACGGTGCGCACGGTGAAGCCGTCGGCTCGCAACCGGGCGGTGGCGGCGGCCAGCAGGCTGCTTCTGCCGATTCCGGCCGGCCCCCGCACCAGCAGGGCCTGCGCGGTCCCTTCGCGGGCCCGGGCGGCCTGTCGCAGCACACTGTTCAGTTCGGCGGAGCGGCCGACCAGGTCCTGGAAGGTCTCGTGACGCGTCTCGGTACTGGCCGCCAAAGCGTTCCTTTCATGAAGCCCGACGCGACCTCGCTCGAGGGTCGGCGCGTCGGTGGCCGGCTCTTGGGGAGGGGAGCCGGTTTGCATCATCCACTCAATATGACAGTAAGAAACCGTACGGCACGATTCCACTCATCTTTGAGTCAGAACGCAGACATTGTGGCCGAATTGTCGCTGCTCGGAGGAGCGGAGGCGAGGGGGCGGGCCCCTTCACTTCACGAAGTCCTCCACGACCTCGGGCGGCCACGTCCCGACCTTGAGCACGCCCATGGAGTAGGCGCGGGAGACCAGGGCGGCACGGTTGGGCACCTTCAACTTCCTCAGCAGGCAGGTCACGTGGTACTCGACGCCCTGCCGGCTCAGGTAGAGGCGCGAGGCCAGGGGGACGGTGGAGACGCCGGCGGCGATGCCTTCGAGGATGCGGGCGTCCATCTCGGAGAGGATCTTCTTGCGGTTGGTGACCACGCGCGTCCCTTCGGTGTCCCGGGCCGTCGGCATCATGACCAGAATCGCGGTCGTGCCGGGCAGGCCGCCGCGCACCGCGACCGCGGTGAGGGGAACGGTGAAGGGCTGTTCCTCACCGGGGCCCACGGCGATGACGGGGGTGACGAAGCGCTGGTGCTTGCCTTCCAGGAGGTGGGAGAACTGGCGCATCAGCGGCTGCCGGACGCTCGGGTGCACCACGTCGCGGAAGCTGCGGCCGCATATCTCCTCGGACGAGCCGTTGAACTGCCGGAAGAACTCCTGGTTCGCCTGCTGGATGGTCAGGGCCCTATCGAGGCTCGCCATGCACAGGCCCGGGTGGTCGGATTGCTGATGCGTGTCCGCGTACCGTCCCCGGCTGCCGAACGGCATGTCGTGAGCCATGGAGCGGGCCGGATCAATGGCGGTAGGGGCTGCATTCGACAAGGGAGTGTTCCCCTTCAGAAAACTTCATGGAGAGTGGAATTAATTGGAGGCTAGTTAGCGGCCGGACCCGTGGTCAACGATCGCCGGGCCGGGCCGGCCTAAAGCTGCGGCTCCACGGCAATGGTTCGGTACCCGGCCCGCTGCCACTACGGGGGTTCGGTACGGTCGAAGTCGCGCCAGCGCCCCCGCCTTTTCGCCACCCTTGAGGATCTGTTTCACGCCCCATACGCAGACTATTACCTGGCGATGACACGCCGGTAAAAAATCGTCGATCTTTTCTCCGGCACGGGAACTCCGGGCCGGCCCGCCCCGTCGTGCCTGCCCGGCCCGGTCATACGCGTGGGGGCCGCGACCGTTCGCACGGTCGCGGCCCCCACGGCCTGCGGTCCCCTCGGCTCATTCGCCGGAGATCGTGACCGCCTGGACCGGACAGGCCATCGGGACGTCACGCACGCGCGGGTCGCCCGCCCCGTCCTCCTGGCCCGGGAGCAGGGCGACCACGGCGTCGTCGTCCTGGGTGAAGACGCCGGGAGCGGTCATGACGCACTGGCCCGAGCCGATGCACCGGTCGCGGTCGATGGTTATGCGCATGCCCCCGGCCCTCACCAGGTCACGGGGAGCTCGACGGGGCCCTGGGCGTCGTGGCCCGCCTTGATGGGCACCTCGTCGACGGGTACGGCCAGCCGCAGGCCCGGGATGCGGGTGAAGAGCGTGCCCAGGGCGATTTCGAGCTCGGCCCGCGCCAGGTTCTGCCCGAGGCACTGGTGGATGCCGTGGCCGAAGCCGACGTGATGGCGCGCGTTGCGCCGGACGTCGAAGGCGTCGGGGTCCTCGTACGCCTTGGCGTCGCGGTTCATCAGCGAGATGGAGACGACGACGGCGTCCCCGGCCTTGATGGTCTCGCCGCCGACCTCGATGTCCTCCTTGGCCATCCGGACCATGTAGTCCGAGACGGAGGTGAACCGCAGCAGTTCCTCGACCGTTCCGGAGAGCAGGCCGGGATCGTTGCGCAGGGCTTCGAGCTGCTCGGGGTGCTCGAGGAGCGTGAGAGCGCCGAGGGCGATCGCGTTGACGGTGGTCTCGTGGCCGGCCACCAGCAGGACCAGCGCGATCATGACCACCTCGTTGTGGTCCAGCGCGCCTTCTTCGAGCTGGCGCGCGATCAGCTCGTCCAGCAGGCCGTCGCCGGGCTCGGCCTGCTTCTTCTCGACCAGGCCGTGCAGGTAGCCGTACAGCGCGGCGAAGGCCGCGTCGGCCTCCGACGACGTCGCCGCGCCCACGAAGTCGCGCGAGCGCTCCTCGAAGAAGTCGTGGTCGCCGTACGGGACGCCGAGCAGCTCGCAGATCGCCATCGAGGGCACGGGCAGGGCGAAGGCCGACACCAGGTCCGCGGTCGGGCCCTTGGCCAGCATGTCGTCCAGCAACCGGTCGACCAGGCCCTGGATCAGGGGACGCATGGCGGCCATGCGCTTGACGCCGAAGCTGGGTATGAGCATGCGCCGCTGCCGGGCGTGCTCGGGGTCGTCGACGCCGATCAGCGGGAAGGCGAGGCCGCCGCGGTCCTCGGTGCGCTGCACGACGACGGGGAAGACCGGGTGGCCCCAGTCGGAGGAGAGCCGGGGGTCGGCGAGCAGCGCGCGCCCTTCGGCGTGTCCCGTCACCATCCACGCCGGGCGGCCGTCGAACAGCTCCACGCGCGACAGCGGGCCCGGCCCCCGCCCGTCCGCGTAGGACTTCGGCGGCTGGTACGGGCAGGTCCGGTCCTGGGGGAAGGAGAGGTCCGGCGCCCCGGTGGAGCGGATATCGGTCTCGGTCATGTCGTGCCTTTCAAAACGATCAGCGGAGCCGTCATTCATGGATACTGGCGAGTAAATTCAATCCGTCAGCAAGGCCTTTCGCGGTTCGGTCAACGCCTGATCGTTCAGCCCCGGACCCTGGCTCGGACAATTGCCGAAGGAGCCGCACCGGACCGCCGCCTCGTCGGAATCCCAATGTCCGCCAGGCTATGCGGCCCGGCAGTAGGGCAACCCCTAGTGTTCGCGGCCCTTCCCGGTCGTCCCGGCGGGACGGCGCGCCGGAGGAGCGGCGCCCGCGGGCCGCGGGCGCCGCTCACCCCGTGGGGGGGGCTCACCGGGGCGCGGGGGTCACCAGGTGACGGGGAGCTCGTGCACGCCGTAGAAGACCATGTCGTTGCGGAAGCGGAGCTCCTCGACGGGCTCGGCCAGGCGCAGGGTCGGGAAGCGCCGGAAGAGGGTCTCGAAGACGATCTGCAGCTCGATGCGGGCGAGCTGCTGGCCTATGCACTGGTGGGCGCCGAAGCCGAAGGCCAGGTGCGGAGCGGGGCGCCGGGTGATGTCGAAGCGCTCCGGCTCCTCCACGAAGGCGGGGTCGAAGTCGGCGGCCAGGACGTGCGCGACGACCTGCTCGCCCTTGGCGATGCGGACGCCGCCGAGCTCCACGTCCTCGGTGGCGACGCGCTCGCCGCCGAACTGGCCGATGGTGAGGTAGCGCAGCAGCTCCTCGACCGCGTTGCCGACCAGCGACGGGTCCTCGCGGAGCAGGGCCAGCTGGTCGGGGCGGTCGAGCAGCAGCGCCGCGCCGAGGCCGATCATGCAGGCGGTGGTGTCGTGGGCCGCGATCAGCAGGGTGCCGGCCGCGTTCATGAGGAACATGTCGTCGACGACGCCGTCGGTGTCCTCGGTGGTGATCAGCGCCGAGATCAGGTCGTCGCCCGGGTTGGCCCGGCGCTCCTGGACGAGCTGGTAGAGCAGCCCGCCCAGGCGCATGCCGGCGGCCTCGGTGGCGGCGACGTCCTGGTCGACGCGCATCATCGCCTCGGCGATCTCCTGGAACTCCGCCCGCCGCTCGACCGGGACGCCGAACAGGTCGGAGATCACCATGGACGGCACCGGGTTGGCGAAGGTCTTCACCAGGTCGACCGGACCGCCCTGCGCCTCGATGGCGTCGAGGTGCTCGTCGACGATGCGCTGGATGTTCGGCCGGAGCGCCTGCATGCGCCGGACGGTGAACTCCTTGGCGAGCAGCTTGCGGTCGGCGGTGTGCTCCGGCTCGTCCTGCCACAGCAGGCTGCCGCGGCCGGGCTTCTGGGTGACGACGCCGTCCTGGGTGTGCAGCGCGTGGGGCACCTGGACGCTGAACGAGGGGTCGCGCAGCAGGGCGCGGACCTGCTCGTAGCCGGTCACCAGCCACGCCTCCCGGCCGCTGGTGAAGGTGGCCCGGGTCACCGGGGCGGCCGCCCGGATGTCGGCGAGGCCGTCCGGCGGCAGGAACGGGCAGCTGCGGGCCTTGGGGACGGCGGGCGCGCCGGTGGTGGGCTGGGACATGACTCTCCTTGCACTTACTGGTGGGAGGGGGAGGTTTCCTGCGGCGGGACCGGTCAGGCGGCGGGGAGCGCGAGCGTCGTCTCGCCGCGCCGGGGTGCGTTCACGAGGACGGCCATGTTCCCGGAGGGGTGCACGTTGTCGTGCATCATCTGGTGCATGCGCCCGATGTCCTCGAAGCCCTCGCAGGCGGACAGGCAGGGGTCGAGCCTGCCGGCGCCGACGAGGCTGATGACCTCGCGGCACTCGCGGGTGTTGGCGTAGTGCGAGCCCTGGAGGCGCTTGGAGCGCATCCACAGGTGGCGCAGGTCGACGTCGCCGTTGTAGCCGGAGGTGCCGCCGCAGATCACCACCATGCCGGCGTTGTCGCACAGGTACATGGAGGTCGGCAGGGTGTCCTGGCCGCTGTGCTCCAGCACGATCCGCGGGGACTTGCGCTCGCCGAGGATCTCCCAGATCTTCTTGCCGATGCCGCGGGCGCCGCGCAGGAACTTCGCCGACCCTTCGGCGTCCCCGACGTCGGGCAGCCGGCCCCAGTGGTCGAAGTCGCGGCGGTTGATGGTGCCTTCCGCCCCGAGGTTGCGGCAGTAGGCGGCGCGGTCCTCGTCGGAGACCACGGCGATCGGGATGCCGCCGGCCAGCCGGACGATCTGGATGGCCATCGAGCCGAGGCCGCCGGCCCCGCCCCAGATGAGGACGGGGTCGCCGGGGCGGACCGTGTTGCCCTGCCAGCCCAGGAGCTGCCGGTAGGCGGTGGGCCCGGTGAGCAGGAAGGCCGCCGACTTCTCCCACGACAGGTGGGCGGGCTTGGGGTGGCACTGGTACTCGTCGACGCGGCAGAACTGGGCGAAGGAGCCGTAGTTGGTCTCGTATCCCCAGGCCTTGATGCTCTCCGAGACCAGGGGGTCCGTGCCCAGCCGGATGTCCTCGGCGGTCTCGTCCCACTGGCCGCTGGTGACCAGCACCTCGTCGCCGACCTTGACGTTGCGGACGCCTTCGCCGACGGCCCAGACCACGCCGGAGGCCTCCGAGCCGCCGATGTGGAAGTCCTCGGGCTGGCCCTGGCGCTGGCGCATCCCGATGACGTCGACCGGCGTGCCCAGCGAGGACCACACGTTGTTGTAGTTGATGCCGGCGGCCATCACGTAGACCAGCACCTGGCCCCGGCCCACGGCGGGGGTGTCGACGACCTCGGTGCGGAACGCCTGCTTCGGCTGGCCGAAGCGGTTCTGCCGGATCACCGAGGCGTACATCTGCGGCGGGACCTCACCGAGCGGCGGGGTCTCACCGATCTCGTAGAGAGCCTTCGTCATGTCTGTCTCCCACATCTGCTCTGTCTGGTCCGGGGGGCTCGCGGTGGTCGCGGGCCGGTCATCGGGTCGTTGCGTCCGGAGGGGCGGCGGGGCCGGACGGATTCGTGACGGTGTCCGCCAGCCAGGACTCCACCGCCGCGGCGGTGGTGCCGGCGTGGTCCTCCATCATCGAGTAGTGGTTCCCGGGCACTTCGACGGTCGTGCCGACGTGCTCGGGAGGTGCCGCGCGCCCGTCGCCGGCCGTCGCGCCGGCCGCCGGCATGGGCTCGCCGGCCCGGACGAGCAGGGTCGGCGCGGCGATCTCCGGCGCGGCCCACTCGTCGAACAGGTGCATGTAGCGGCCCATCGCGGTGAGCTGTTCGCCGCCGGACCTCATGAAGTCCAGGCGCTGCGACTGCGCTTGGGCCATGGCGTTGAGCACTTGGCGGTCGAAGGGGATCTCGCGGCTGAAGCTGTCGACCATCACCACGGCCGCGGGCTTCTCGCCCATGGCCTCCAGGCGGGCCGCCACGCCGTGGGCGATCCAGCCGCCGGAGGAGTAGCCGAGCAGGACGACGGGCTTGCCGCCCGCGCATTCCAGCACGGTGCGCGCGTGCAGGCCGAGCACGGCCTCCACGTCGGACGGGACCGGCTCGCCCTTCTCGTAGCCGGGGTGGGCCAGCGCCCACATGTCCGTCCGGTCGCGGAAGGGTGCGGCGAACCGGGCGTACTGGTGCGCCCCGGCCGGTACGACGTACGGCGAGAAGCACATGAGCGCGAAGGGGCTGTCTCCTTGCGAGAACCGCACCGGGGCGGGCGTCCGCTCCAGTTCCTCGGGCCGTTCGAAGGAGCGCCGGAAGCGGGCCGCCTCCACCAGCATCCCCATGGCCTCGGCGGCCTGCCCGTTCTCGCTCGCGTGCTGGTAGAGCTGCACCAGCATGTCGGCCGGCCGCTCCTCCTCCGCGGTGCCGCGGCCCGCGGCGCCGAGCTGCGTCAGCAGGTGCTTGGCGAGCCGGGCGGGCGTGGGGTGGTCGAAGGCCATTCCTGCGGGCAGCTTGAGGCCGGTCGCCGCCGACAGCCGCCGCCGCAGGTCGATCGCGGTGAGCGAGTCGAAGCCCAGCTCCAGGAACTGCGCGGTGGGCGGCACGTCCTCGGCGGATTCGTGGCCGAGGACGACGGCGCTCTGGGAGCGGATGTGCTCCAGCAGCCGTTCCTCCTGCTCGGCCGGGGCCAGTCCGGCCAGTTCGGCCGCCAGGCCCGCTTCGGCGCCGGTCTCCTCGTCGGCGGTCCGCTCGGCCTCCAGGAGCCGTTGCACGTCCGGCAGGTCGGCCAGCAGCGGGCTGGGCCGGCCCACGGTGAAGGCGGGCAGGAACTTCTCCCAGTCGATCGGGGCGACGGTCAGGGCCGCCTCGTCGTGCTCGACCGCCTGGTGCAGTGCGGAGATGGCCAGCTCGGGGGCCATGAAGCCCAGGCCCCGCTTCTCGCCGCGCTCCTGGACCGCGTCGTCGACCATGCCGCCGCCGGCCCAGCCGCCCCAGGCGAGCGAGGTCGCGGTCAGGCCGCGGGCCCGCCGCCGCAGTGCCAGGGCGTCGAGGAAGGCGTTGGCGGAGGCGTAGGAGGCCTGGCCGCCGCTGCCCCAGACGCCGGCGCCGGAGGCGAAGAGGACGAAGGCGTCCAGTTCGCGGCCGTCGAGCAGCTCATCCAGGTGGAGGGCGCCGGTGACCTTGGAGGCCGCGGCCTCGGCGAACTCGTCGAGGCCGGCATGGGTCAGCAGGGACGACCGTGCCGTGCCGGCGGCGTGCAGCACCGCGGTGAGCGGGTGCCGGTCCTCGATGCCGGCGAGCAGCCGCGCGACCGCGTCGCGGTCGGCGATGTCGCAGGCGGCGATGGTGACTTCGGCGCCCAGTGCGGTCAGCTCCGCGTGCAGTTCCTGCGCGCCGGGGGCGTCGGGCCCGCTCCTGCTGGTGAGCACCAGGTGCTGGGCTCCGGCGCCGGCGAGCCAGCGGGCGAGGTTGCGGCCCACGCCGCCGGTTCCGCCGGTGACCAGGACGGTGCCGCGGGGCCGCCACGGCGTGGCGGGCTCCGCGTCGGCGGGCCGGGCACGGATCATGCGGCGGCCGAACACGCCGTCGGCGCGTACGGCGAGCTGGTCCTCGTCGCGCTGGGCCAGGATTCCGGCCAGGCGGCGCAGCGCGTGCTCGTCGAGCGCCTCGGGCAGGTCGACCAGGCCGCCCCAGCGCCGGGGCAGTTCCAGTGCGGCGACGATGCCCAGGCCCCACAGCTGTGCCTGGTCGGCGTCGCGCAGCGGGTCGGAGGCGCCGGTGGACACGGCGCCGCTGGTCGCGCACCACAGCGGTGCCTGGACGTCCAGGTCGCCCAGTGCCTGCAGCAGGCTCACGGTCGCGGCGAGGCTCGCGGACAGCGTCGGGTGGGCCGGGTGCCGGCCGGGTGCGAGGCCGAGCATCGAGAGGACTCCGGCGGGCTGTTCGCTGCCGAGCTCCTCGGCGAGCCGGTTCGCGGCGTCCGCGCGGTCGCAGTCGACGGGGAGTTCGACGACCCGCACCTTGGCGCCGTGGGCGCCGAGCACGCCGACGACGCAGGGTGCCCACTCCTCGTCGGCCAGGCCGGCGGGGAGGACGGCGAGCCACAGGCCGTCCAGGTCCGGGACGGCCTGGGCGTCGGTCAGCTGCCGGAAGGCGACGCGGTAGCGCCAGCCGTCCACCGTGGACTTCTCGCGGCTGCGCCGCCGCCAGGAGGACAGCACCGGCAGCGCCGGGCCGATGAGGGCGGCGTCGTCCGCCCCGAGTTCGCCGGCGAGGCCGGGCAGGTCCGTGTTCTCGACCAGTTCCCAGAACCGGGCCTCGACCGGGTCGGCGCCCGCGGGTGCCGGGTCGGCGCCCTCCAGCCAGTACCGCTGCCGCTGGAACGCGTACGTCGGCAGGTCCACGCGCTGTTCGGGGTGTCCGGCGAAGGGGACCGTCCAGTCCACGTGCGCGCCGTTGACGTGCAGTTCGGCGACGGAGCGCAGGAAGCGGTCCATGCCGCCCTGGTCCCTGCGCAGCGACGCGCCGGTCACGGCGTCGGCGTCGGCCTCCTCCGCGATCTCCTGCACGGCACCGGCCAGCAGGGGGTGCGGGCTGCACTCGACGAACACTCCGTGCCCGTCCTCCAGGAGCGTCCGCACGGTCTGCTCGAACTCGACGGTGCGGCGGGCGTTGCGGTACCAGTACTCGGCGTCCAGGGTGCCGGTGTCCAGCACGGAGCCGGTCACCGTGGAGTAGAAGGGGACGTCCGCCGGGCGCGGCGCGACCGGGGCCAGCAGCTCCAGCAGCTCCGTGCGCAGGCTCTCGACCTGGGCGGAGTGCCCGGCGCCGGTGGCTCCGCGGACCTTGCGCACGCGGACGCCTTCGCCTTGGAGCTCCGCCAGCAGTTCGTCGACCGCGCCGGGTTCCCCGGAGACGGTCAGGGCGGCGGGCCCGTTGACGGCGGCGACCGACAGCCGGTCCCCGTACTTCTCCAGCCTCGCGCGGGCCCGGCCGGCGGGCATCGCGACCGCGAGCATCGCGCCCTTGCCCATGAGCTTGGTCAGCGTGCGGCTGCGCAGCGCCACGATCCGGGCCGCGTCGTCCAGCGTCAGCGCCCCCGCGACGTACGCGGCGGCGACCTCGCCCTGCGAGTGGCCGACGACGGCGGCGGGCGTCACGCCGTGGGAGCGCCACAGGGCGGCCAGCGACACCATCACCGTGAACAGCGCGGGCTGGGCGACCTCCACGTCCGCCATGTCCGGCGCGTCCGGCTCGGCGCGCAGGACGTCGAGCAGCGGCCAGTCGAGGTAGGGGGCGAAGGCCTCGGCGCACGCCTGGGCCTGCTCGGCGAAGACCGGGGAGGTCTCCAGCAGTTCGGCGGCCATCCCGGTCCACTGCGAGCCGTGTCCGGGGAAGACGAAGGCGACCTTGCCGGAGGCCGTGGTGGAGCCCTGGACCACGGTGTCCGCGGGCTCGCCCTCGGCGAGTGCCGCGAGCCCGGCCCGCAGTTCGTGCCGGTCACGGCCGACGACGACGGCCCGCTGTTCCAGCTGGGTCCGCGTGGTGACGAGGGCGCGGCCCACGCCGGGCAGGGAGAGCCCTTCGGTGCGGTCGAGGTGGTTCAGCAGCCGGCGGGCCTGCTCGCGCAGGGACCGCGCGGTCTTCGCGGACAGGGCCCACGGGAAGACGTCCACGGCCGGGGCGGTGGTGGTGTCGTCCGGGGTCTCGCGGGTCTGCTCGTCCTCGGCGGCGGGCCCGGTCTCCGGGGCCTGCTCGATGATGGTGTGCACGTTGGTGCCGCTCATGCCGAAGGAGGAGACGGCCGCGCGCCGGGGCCTGCCCCGGTCGGGCCAGGCGGTCTGCTCGGTCAGCAGGCGTACGTTGCCGCTGCTCCAGTCGACGTCCGGGGTCGGCTCGTCGACGTGCAGGGTCTGCGGCAGGACGCCGTTGCGGATGGCCATCACCATCTTGATGACGCCGCCGACGCCCGCGGCCGCCTGGGAGTGGCCGATGTTGGACTTCAGCGAGCCGAGCCACAGCGGGTGCGCTTCGCGCTCCTTGCCGTACGTGGCCAGCAGGGCCTGGGCCTCGATGGGGTCGCCGAGTCTGGTGCCGGTGCCGTGGGCCTCCACGGCGTCGACCTCGCCCGGGGCGAGCCGGGCGTTGGCCAGGGCCTGCCGGATCACCTGCTGCTGGGCCTTGCCGCTGGGGGCGGTCAGGCCGTTGGAGGCGCCGTCCTGGTTGACGGCGCTGCCCCGTACGACGGCCAGCACCTGGTGCCCGTTACGGCGGGCGTCGGACAGGCGCTCGACCAGGACCAGGCCGACGCCCTCGGCGAAGCCGGTGCCGTCGGCGGTCGAGGAGAACGCCTTGCAGCGGCCGTCGGCGGACAGCGCGCGCTGCCGGCTCGACATCGTGAACGCGGACGGGCCGGCCATCACCATCACGCCGCCGGCCAGCGCCATCGAGCACTCGCCGTTGCGCAGTGCCTGTACGGCGAGGTGGAGGGCGGTCAGCGAGGACGAGCACGCGGTGTCGACGGTGACCGACGGCCCCTGCAGGCCGAAGGCGTAGGAGAGACGGCCGGAGATCACGCTGGCCGCGTTGCCGCTGGGGATGTATCCCTCGACGCCGTCGGGCACCTTGAGCGGTCGGGCGGTGTAGTCCTGGTAGCCGGAGCCGACGAACACGCCGGTGCCGGTGGAGCGCACGGTGTGCGGGGCGATCCCGGCGCGTTCGAAGGTCTCCCACGTGGTCTCCAGCAGCAGGCGCTGCTGCGGGTCCATGGCGACGGCCTCGCGCGGGCTGATCCCGAAGACGGCGGGGTCGAACTCGTCGGCCTCGTGCAGGAATCCGCCCTGGGTGGTGTACGTGGTGCCGGGGTGGTCGGGGTCGGGGTGGTAGAGCGCCTCGACGTCCCAGCCGCGGTTGCCGGGGAAGCGGGAGATCGCGTCGCGGCCGGAGGCGACCAGCTCCCACAGGTCCTCGGGCGAGCGCACGCCGCCGGGGTAGCGGCAGGCCATTCCGATGATGGCGATCGGCTCGTCCAGTACGGCGGCGGCCGCCGCCGTTGTGGCCTCCGGGTCCTCCCCGCCGGTGAGTTCGGTGAGCAGGTGGGCGGCGAGGTCGGCTGCCGTGGGGTGGTCGAAGACCAGGGTCGTGGGCAGGGCCAGGCCGGTCGCCTCGTTGAGGCGGTTGCGGAGTTCCACGGCGGTCAGGGAGTCGAAGCCGAGGTCGCGGAAGGGACGGTCGGCCTCGACCGCGCCCGCTCCGCGGTGGCCGAGGACGGCGGCGGCGTGCGTGCGCACGAGGTCGACGAGGGCGCGTGCCCGGTCCTCGGGCGCCAGCCCGCTCAGGCTTCCGGCGAGTGCCCCGGAGGCCCGGCCCGTCCCGGGGGCGTCCTCCGTGAGCGTCGCGCGCACCTCGGGGAGGTCGCCGAGCAGCGGGCTGGGGCGGCCGAGGGTGAACGGCGCGATGAAGCGCGACCAGTCCACGTCGGCCACGGTCAGCAGCGTCTCGTCGCGGTCGAGCGCGCGCTGCAGGGCGGTGATCGCCGCGTCGGGGGTCATCGCGCGCAGCCCGCGGCGGCGCAGCCGCTCCTCGTCGTCGCCGTCCTCGACCATGCCTCCGTCGGCCCAGGGGCCCCAGGAGACGGCGGTCGCGGTGAGGCCCCGGGCGCGGCGCTGCCGCGCGAGGCCGTCCAGGAAGGCGTTGCCGGCTGCGTAGGCGGCCTGGCCGCCGCTGCCCCAGACGCCGGAGATGGAGGAGAAGAGGACGAAGGCGTCGAGCTCCTGATCACCCAGCAGCTCGTCCAGGTGTGCGGCGCCGCCGGCCTTCGCGGCGAGCGCGGCGGCGAAGGCGGCCGGGGTCGTGTCGGCCACCATGCCGGCGTCGGCGACTCCGGCGGTGTGCACGACGGCGGTGAAGGTGTGCTCGGCGAGCAGGGCGGCGACGGCGTCGCGGTCGGCTACGTCGCACGCGGCGACGGTGACGCGGGCGCCGAGGGTCTCCAGCTCGGCCCGCAGTGCGGCGGCTCCCGGCGCTTCCGGGCCCCGGCGGCTGGTGAGTACGAGGTGCTCGGCGCCGTTGTGCGCCAGCCGGCGGGCGACGTGGCCGCCCAGCGCGCCCGTACCGCCGGTGATCAGGACCGTGCCCCGGGGCTGCCAGTTGCGGGTGGCCGGGCGGGCCGGTGCGTGGGCGAGGCGCCGGGCGAAGACGCCGGAGGCGCGGACCGCGAGCTGGTCCTCGTCCCACCCGCCCGCCTGTGCCTGCGCCAGCACTCCGGCGAGGCGCGCGGCGGTCCGGTCGTCGACGGTCTCCGGCAGGTCGATCAGGCCGCCCCAGCGCCGGGGCAGTTCCAGGGCGACCGTGCGGCCCAGGCCCCAGACCTGGGTGTGCCGTGCGTCGCGTACGGCGTCGGAGCCGCTGACGGCCACCGCGCCGGAGGTGAGGCACCACAGCGGGGCGTCGACGCCCGCGTCGCCCAGGGCCTGGACG
The DNA here is from genome assembly GCF_024519335.1 of Streptomyces telluris. NCBI lineage: Bacteria > Bacillati > Actinomycetota > Actinomycetes > Kitasatosporales > Streptomycetaceae > Streptomyces > Streptomyces telluris. The sequence continues at coordinate 142,194 of NZ_JANIID010000012.1, read as the reverse complement.
AGCAGCAGCGTGGGCAGCACGGGGTCGTCGGTGAGGAGCAGGGACAGCACGCCGTCGACCGGTCCGAGCCCGGACAGCTCCCGGGCCAGTCCGTCGCGGTCGCTCGCCGCGCCGACGGCCAGGGTCCGCACATCGGCGCCGCGAGCGGTGAGGGCGGTGCGGACCGCGGCGATCTGCTCGTTGTCCTCCTCCGGCACGGCCAGCAGCCAGGTGCCGCCGAATCCGGCCGGCGCGAGCTCGCCCAGGCGCTTCCACGATTCGCGGTAGCGCCAGGCTTCGGCCGCGGACTGCTCCTTGCGCTGCCGCCGCCACGACGACAGGCGCGGCAGGACGTCGCTGAACGCGTCCTCGGCACGGATGTCCAGGGTGCCGGCGAGGGCTTCCAGGTCCTCGCGCTCGACGGTCTCCCAGAACTCCGCGTCCACCGGGTCCGCCGCAGCGGCAGCGGCAGCGGCTTCCGACGCGTCCACCCAGTACCGCTCGTGCTGGAACGCGTAGGTGGGCAGATCGGTGGTCCGGGCGCCGGAGAAGAACACGCTCCAGTCCACGGCGACGCCATGGGTGTGCAGCTGTGCGAGGGCCGTGACGAGGGCCTGCCGCTCGGAGCGGTCGGCACGCAGGGCGGGGACGGTGACCGCGCCGTCGTCCAGGCAGCCCTGGGTCATCCCGCTCAGGACGCCGCCGGGGCCGATCTCCACGAAGGTGGTGACGCCCAGGTCGTGCAGGGTCCGCACGCCGTCGGCGAAGCGGACCGCCTCGCGGACGTGGCGGACCCAGTAGTCGGCCGTGTACGCCTCGACGATCCGGCCCGTGACGTTGGAGACGACCGGGAGCTGCGGTGTGCTGAAGGACAGGCCCCGGACGACCTCGGCGAAGTCGTCCAGCATCGGGTCCATCAGCGGCGAGTGGAACGCATGGCTGACCTTCAGGCGGGAGGTCTTGCGCCCCTGCTCGGTGAAGACCGCGGCGATGTTCAGGGCCGCCGTCTCCTCTCCGGAGATGACCACCGACTGCGGTCCGTTGACCGCGGCGATGCTCACCCCGTCGGTGAGGTGCGGAAGGACCTCGTCCTCGGTGGCCTGGATCGCCACCATCGCGCCGCCCGCGGGCAGGGCCTGCATCAGTGCGGCACGGGCGGACACGAGCTGCGCCGCGTCCTTCAGCGAGAGCGCGCCGGCCACGTGTGCCGCCGCGATCTCGCCCACGGAGTGACCCCCGACGAAGTCGGGCCTGACTCCCCAGGATTCGAGGAGCCGGAACAGCGCCACCTCTACGGCGAACAGCGCGGGCTGGGTGCACCCGGTCCGGTGAAGCGTTTCCGCATCGACGTCGACGGGCGCGTCCAGATGCGCGCACACCTCGTCGTACGCCGCGGCGAAGACGGGGAACGCCTCGTACAGCTCACGGCCCATGCCGATGCGCTGCGAGCCCTGACCGGAGAAGAGGAACCCGGTCTTTCCACCGGCGGGGCGCCCCAGCAGCACACCGGGCGACGGGGAGCCGGCGGCCAAGTCGCGCAGGCCGTGCAGGAGTTCCTCACGGCTCTCCCCCACCACCGCGGCCCGGTGGCGCAGGGCCGCCCGGGTCGTGGCCAGGGACAGTCCGACGTCCGCCGGCGACACGTCACCGTCGGCGACGGCCAGCAGCCGGGCCGCCTGGGCCTGCAGCGCCTCGTCGCTCTTGGCGGAGAGCACCCAGGCCAGGGGGCCGGCGGCGGGAGCCCCTGCGGGCTCCTCGTCCTGGGCCGGGGCCTGCTCGATGATGGTGTGCGCATTGGTGCCGCTGACGCCGAAGGACGACACGGCGGCACGGCGCGGGTGGTCGGACTCGGGCCAGGCGACGGCCTCCGTCAGCAGGCGGACGTCACCGGCCGACCAGTCGACGTGCGGCGTCGGCTCGTCCACGTGCAGGGTCTGCGGCAGGACGCCATGGCGCATCGCCATGACCATCTTGATGATCCCGCCGACGCCCGCGGCCGCCTGCGAGTGACCGATGTTGGACTTCAGCGAACCCAGCCACAGCGGCCGTCCCTCGGGCCGCTCCCGGCCGTACGTGGCCAGCAGGGCCTGGGCCTCGATCGGGTCGCCCAGCCGGGTTCCCGTGCCGTGCGCCTCCACCACGTCGATCTGAGCGGGAGACAGGCCGGCCGAGGCCAGGGCCTGGCGGATGACCCGCTGCTGCGCGGGCCCGTTCGGCGCGGTCAGACCGTTGGAAGCGCCGTCCTGGTTGACGGCGCTGCCGCGGACGACGGCCAGGACCCGGTGCCCGTTGCGGCGGGCGTCGGACAGCCGCTCCACGAGCAGCATGCCGACACCCTCGGCCCAGCCCGTGCCGTCCGCCCCGGCGGCGAACGGCTTGCACCGTCCGTCCGGGGCCAGTCCGCGCTGGCGGCTGAATTCGACGAACGCGGTGGGCGTGGTCATGACCTGCACACCGCCGGCCAGCGCCATCGAGCACTCGCCGCTGCGCAGCGCCTGGATCGCCCAGTGGAGCGCCACCAGCGACGACGAGCACGCCGTGTCGACGGTGACCGCCGGCCCCTCCAGGCCGAAGGTGTAGGCGATGCGGCCGGACATCACGCTGGCCGAGTTGCCGGTCCCGACGTGGCCGTCGGAGGCCTCACCGGCCACCCCGAGCAGGAGGTTGACGTAGTCCTGGTAGCCGGAGCCGACGAAGACTCCGGTGCGGCTCCCCCGCACCGACTCCGCGTCGATGCCGGCCCGCTCGAACGTCTCCCACGTGGCCTCCAGCAGCAGGCGCTGCTGCGGGTCCATCGCCACGGCCTCACGCGGGCTGATCCCGAAGAACCCCGGGTCGAACTCCCCCGCCTCGTAGAGGAATCCACCGTGCCGCGCGTAGGTCCTGCCCGGCGCCTCCGGGTCCGGGTCGTAGATGCCCTCCACGTCCCAGCCGCGGTCCGCGGGGAACTCCCCGACCGCGTCGCCACCGGAGGCCACCAGCTGCCACAGGTCCTCCGGCGAGCGCACGCCGCCCGGATACCGGCAGGCCATCCCGACGATCGCGATGGGTTCCTGGTCCTTCTCCTCGACCTCGCGCAGGCGCTCGCGGACCTGTCGGAGGTCCCCGGTGACGCGCTTGAGATACTCGAGAAGCCTGTCTTCGTTGCTGCTCATCCGCCCCGTCCGTCCTCGGCTGTCGTTAAAGGTAGAGCGCCAAGAACTAGGAATTTTCTAGATCTTGATCGATCAGATCGAAGATGTCGTCGATCGTCGCGTCCTGCAGCTGCCGCTGTGCGTCGGCGGATTCCGCTCCCTGTTCCCCGGCGGAGTTCACCAGGTTCAGCAGCTCCTGCAGGCGCCTGCGCACCCCCGACCGGACCGTCTCCTCGGCGGAGGCGGCCGTCGAGATCACCGACTCCAGGCGGTCCAGCTCGCTGAAGACCGACGCCTCGGCCGGGCCCGTACCGCCGGCGAGTTCGCTCCGCAGGAACCGGGCGATGGCCTCGGGCGTCGGGTGGTCGAAGACCAGCGTCGCGGGCAGGGTCAGGCCGGTGTCGGCGGTGAGCAGGTTGCGCAGCTCGACCGCCGTGAGGGAGTCGAAGCCGAGGTCCCGGAACGCCAGGTCCGCTTCCACCGCCGCCGAGTCGCTGTGGCCGAGGACGGCCGCCGCGTGAGCGCGGACCGTGTCCACGAGCAGGCGTTGCTGTTCGTCCTCGGACAGCCCGGACAGCTTCTCCTTCAGCGCGGACGGCTCCGCGTCCTGCCCGGCGGGCTCGTCGGCCAGGGCGTCCCTGACCTCGGGCAGCTCGCTCAGCAGCACGCTCGGCCTGCTGACGGTGAACGGGACGACGAACCGCTCCCAGTCCACGTCCGCCACGGTGACCGCGCCGTCGCCGTCGCTCAGCGCACCGTGCAGCGCGGAGATCGCCCGGTCCGGCCGCAGCACGGTCAGACCGCGCTGCCGCAGCCGCTCCTCGTCCCCGGCGTCGGCGACCATGCCGCCCTCGCCCCACGGGCCCCAGGCGATCGCGGTCGCGGCGAGGCCCCGGGCCCGCCGGTGCTGCGCCAGGCCGTCGAGGAAGGCGTTCGCGGCCGAGTACGCGGCCTGCCCGCCGCCTCCCCACACGCCGGAGATGGAGGAGAAGAGGACGAAGGCGTCCAGTTCCCGGTCCCCGAGCAGTTCGTGGAGGTGGACGGCTCCCAGGGCCTTCGCGGCGACCGTCGCCGCGAAGTCGCCGAGGTTCGTCTCGGCGAGCATGCCCGCCTCGGCGGTGCCGGCCGTGTGGACGACGGCGTTCACCGGGTGCTCGGCGAGCAGCGCGGAGACCGCGTCACGGTCGGCCATGTCGCAGGCCGCGATCGTCACCCGGGCGCCCAGCGCCTCCAGTTCGCCGCGGAGGCCGGCCGCTCCGGGGGCGTCGATGCCCCGGCGGCTGGTGAGCACCAGGTGTTCGGCGCCCGCACCCGCCAGCCAGCGGGCGACGTGCCCGCCCAGCGCACCCGTACCACCGGTGATCAGCACCGTGCCGCGCGGTGTCCAGGACCGGCCGGTCCGGCCTGCGGGCAGACGGGACAGGCGCCGCCCGAACACGCCGCGGTCGCGGATCGCGACCTGGTCCTCGGCCGACTGGCCGAGCACCGCGGCGAGGCGAGAGGAGACCCGGTCGTCGATCGTCCCCGGGAGGTCGACCAGACCGCCCCAGCGCTGCGCGTGCTCCAGCGCAGCCACCCGGCCCAGGCCCCAGACCTGGGACTGGAAGGGGTCCGCCACCTCGTCGGCGGGGCCGGTGCCCATGGCGTTCCGGGTCGCGCACCACAGCGGGGCGCCGATGCCCGCGTCGCCCAGGGCCTGGACGAGCAGGACGGACAGCGCGACGCCGGTGGTCAGGCCCGCGGCCGCCGGTGCGGGCTCGCCGTCGACGGCGAGCAGGGACAGGACGCCCGCCACGGGCTCGTCACCGGCAGCCCCGGCGAGCTGCGCGGCCAGGTCCGCACGGCCGGTGGCCGGCTCGACCGGTACCGGCAGCGGAGCCAGGCCGCGGTCGGTCAGCCCGCGCAGGCAGGCGGTGACCCAGTCGTCGCCGAGTTGCGCAGCGCTGACCGGAACCAGCCATAGACCGTTCCGGTCGGCCGGGCTCTCGGGGTCGGGGATCCCTTTCCAGGTGATGCCGTAGCGCCAGCCGTCCACGGTGGACTGCTCCTTGCGCTGCCGCCGCCACGACGACAGGCGCGGCAGGACGTCGCTGAACGCGTCCTCGGCACGGATGTCGAGGGTGCCGGCGAGGGCCTGGAGGTCCTCGCGCTCGACGGTCTCCCAGAACTCCGCGTCCACCGGGTCCGTCACCGTCGTCGCAGCAGCGGCTTCCGGCGCGTCCACCCAGTACCGCTCGTGCTGGAACGCGTACGTCGGCAGGTCGACCTTCCGGGTGCCGGAGAAGAACGTGCTCCAGTCCACGGGGACGCCGTGCGTGTGCAGGTGCGCCAGGGCCGTGACGACGGCCTGCCGCTCGGGGCGGTCGGCACGCAGGACGGGCACGGTGACGGCCTCGTCCAGGCAGCCTTGCGCCATTGCGCTGAGGACGCCGCCGGGGCCGATCTCGACGAAGGTCGTGACGCCCAGGTCGTGCAGGGTCCGGATCCCGTCGGCGAAGCGGACTGCTTCACGGACGTGGCGGACCCAGTACTCCGGGGTGTACGACTCGGCGAGACGGCCAGTGAGGTTGGAGACCACCGGGATCCGCGGCTCGCTGAAGCTGAGCCCCCGGACGACCTCGGCGAAGTCCTCCAGCATCGGGTCCATCAGCGGCGAGTGGAAGGCGTGGCTGACCTTCAGGCGGGAGGTCTTACGACCCTGCTGCTTGAAGATCTCACCGATCGCGACAGCAGCGTCCTCCGCACCGGAAACCACCACGGACTGAGGTCCGTTGATCGCCGCTATGCCGACGTGCTCGCTCAGGTGCGGCAGGACCTCCTCCTCGGTCGCCTGGACGGCCACCATCGCCCCGCCGGCGGGCAGGGCCTGCATCAGTGCGGCGCGCGCCGACACCAGCTTCGCCGCGTCGTCGAGCGACAGCACACCCGCCACATGAGCCGCAGCGATCTCACCTACGGAGTGACCGGCCACGTAGTCCGGCCGGACGCCCCAGGATTCGAGGAGCCGGAACAGCGCCACCTCAACAGCGAAGAGCGCGGGCTGCGTCGAACCCGTCTGGTGCAGGGTCTCGGCATCGACGTCGACCGGCGCGTCCAGTCGCGCACACACCTCGTCATAGGCCTCGGCGAAGACGGGGAACGCCTCGTACAGCTCACGCCCCATGCCGATGCGCTGCGAGCCCTGACCCGAGAACAGGAACCCGGCCTTGCCTCCCGGCCGGCCCTGGACGACTGCGGGCGACGGCATTCCGGCGGCCAGGTAGCCCAGTCCGCGCCGGAAGTCGTCACAGCTCTCTCCGACGACTGCCGCCCGGTGGCGCAGGGTGCTGCGGGTGGTGGCCAGCGAGAAGCCGACATCGGCCGGTGACATGCCGTCCTTCACGAAGGACAGCAGTCGTCGCGCCTGATCGCGCAGGGCTGCGCTGCTCTTGGCGGAGAGCACCCACGGCAGCAGGGCCGGGACCGGGGCCGGGGCCTCTGCGGGCTCCTCGTCGAAGGCCGGGGCCTGCTCGATGATCGTGTGGGCGTTGGTGCCGCTGACACCGAACGACGAGATCGCGGCGCGGCGCGGGCGGTCCGACTCCGGCCAGTCCATGGCCTCGGTCAGCAGCCGGACGTCACCTGCCGACCAGTCCACGTGCGGGGTCGGCTCGTCGACGTGCAGGGTCTGCGGAAGGACGCCGTGGCGCATGGCCATGACCATCTTGATGATGCCGCCGACGCCGGCGGCGGCCTGGGCGTGGCCGATGTTGGACTTCAGCGAGCCCAGCCACAGCGGCCGTCCCTCGGGCCGCTCCTGCCCGTACGTCGCGAGCAGTGCCTGCGCCTCGATGGGGTCGCCGAGCCGGGTGCCGGTGCCGTGCGCCTCCACCGCGTCGATGTCGGCGGCGGTGAGGCCGGCGGTGGTGAGGGCCTGGCGGATGACGCGCTGCTGCGCGGGCCCGTTGGGTGCCGTCAGGCCGTTGGAGGCGCCGTCCTGGTTGATGGCGCTGCCGCGGACGACGGCCAGGACCTGGTGCCCGTTGCGGCGGGCGTCGGAGAGCCGCTCCACCAGCAGCATGCCGACGCCTTCGGCCCAGCCGGTGCCGTCGGCCCCGGCGCCGAACGCCTTGCAGCGGCCGTCGGCGGCCAGGCCCCGCTGGCGGCTGAACTCCACGAAGGCCCGCGGGGTGGACATGACCATCACGCCGCCGGCCAGTGCCATGGAGCACTCGCCGCTGCGCAGGGCCTGGACCGCCCAGTGCAGGGCCACGAGCGACGACGAGCACGCCGTGTCGACGGTGACGGCCGGTCCTTCCAGGCCGAGGGTGTAGGCGATGCGGCCGGACATGATGCTCGCGGAGTTGCCGGTGCCGAAGAAGCCCTCGGAGTCGTCGATGGCGTGGAACGCCTGGGCGGCGTAGTCCTGGTAGCCGGAGCCGACGAAGACTCCGGTGCGGCTCCCCCGCACCGACTCGGCGTCGATGCCGGCCCGCTCGAACGTCTCCCACGTGGTCTCCAGCAGCAGGCGCTGCTGCGGGTCCATGGCGACGGCCTCGCGCGGGCTGATCCCGAAGAACGCGGGGTCGAACTCGCCGGCCTCGTAGAGGAATCCGCCGCGGCGCGTGTACGTCTTGCCGGAGGCGTCCGGGTCCGGGTCGTAGATGCCGTCCACGTCCCAGCCGCGGTCCGCGGGGAACTCCCCCACGGCGTCGCTGCCGGAGACCACCAGCTGCCACAGGTCCTCGGGCGAGCGCACCCCGCCCGGGTAGCGGCAGGCCATGCCGACGATCGCGATGGGGTCGTCGTCCTCGGCCGCGGCGCCGGCCGTCTCCGGTGCGGCCGCGGCGGCGAGACCGGTGATCTCGGTGCGCAGCTGCCGGGCGAGTGCGTGGGCGTTGGGGTAGTCGAAGACCAGGGTGGGCGGCAGGGCGAGGCCGGTCTCGGCGTTGAGCTTGTTGCGCAGTTCGACGGCGGTCAGGGAGTCGAAGCCCAGGTCCTTGAACGCCCGGTCGGCCTCGACCTCGCCGGCGCCGCTGTGGCCGAGGACGGCCGCCGCGTGGGTGCGGACGAGCTCGACCAGCTGCGTGTGCTGCTCGGCCTCGGGCATTCCGGCGAGGCGGGCGGCCAGCGGCGAGGCGGCGGTCGTGCCGGGCTCGCCGGCGGGGCCGCCGGCGCCGAGGATCCGCTCGGCCTCCGGGAGGTCGCCGAGCAGTGCGCTCGGGCGGCCCACGGTGAACGGCGGGAGGAAGCGCTCCCAGTCGATGTCGGCCACGGTCACGGTCGGTTCGCCGGAGTCCAGCGCCTGCCGGAGGCCGGCCACGGCGAGGGCGGCGGGCATGGGGATCAGGCCGCGGCGGCGCAGTCGTTCGTCCGCGCCGTCGCTCTCGGCCATGCCGCCGCCGGCCCAGGGACCCCAGGCCACGGCGGTGGCGGTCAGGCCCCGGGCGCGCCGTCGTTCGGCGAGCCCGTCGAGCAGGGCGTTGGCCGCCGCGTAGGCGGCCTGGTAGCCGCTGCCCCACAGGCCCGCGATGGAGGAGAAGAGCACGAAGGCGTCGAGCTCCCGGTCCGCGAGGAGGGCGTCGAGGTGCAGGGCGCCGGCCGCCTTCGCGGACAGCACGTCGGCGAAGGCGCCCGGCGTCATGGCGTCCAGCGGCTCCAGGTGGTCCACGCCGGCCGTGTGGACGACGGCGTTCACCGGGTGCTCGGCGAGCAGCGCGGAGACCGCCTCGCGGTCGGCCATGTCGCAGGCGGCGACGGTCACGCGGACGCCTGTCGTCTCCAGTTCGGCCTTGAGGGCGGCCGCGCCGGGGGCGTCGGGCCCGCGGCGGCCGGCGAGCACCAGGTGTCCGGCACCGGCGCCGGCGAGCCAGCGGGCGACGTGCCCGCCGAGCGCACCCGTACCACCGGTGATCAGCACGGTGCCGCGCGGCGACCACTGCTGCCCGGTCCGGCCGTTCCGGCGGGTGGCGGCGTGGGCGAGCCTGCGGCCGAACACGCCGCGGTCGCGGATCGCGACCTGGTCCTCGGCGGACTGGCCGAGGACCGCGGCGAGGCGGCCGGTGACCCGGTCGTCGATCGTCTCCGGGAGGTCGACCAGACCGCCCCAGCGCTGCGCGTGCTCCAGCGCGGCGACCCGGCCCAGGCCCCAGACGGCGTTCTGGGCGGCGCTCGGCGCCGTGTCCGAACGGCCGGTGGACATCGCGGACCTGGTCAGCGCCCACAGCGGGGCGTCGATCCCGGCGTCGCCCAGGGCCTGGACGAGCGCGAGGGTCAGCGCGGTGCCGGTGGAGAGGGCGGGGTGCGCGGGGTGGGGCCGCTCGTCGGTGCCGAGCAGGGAGATGACGCCGTCGACCGGTGTGCTGCCGGCCGCGTCGCCGAGCTGCCGCAGCAGGGTGCCGCGGTCGGCGGCCGCGTCGGCCACGACCGGGATCAGCCGGGCGCCGCGGGCCGTGAGCCCGCGGGCGACGGCGGCGGTCCAGTCGGTCTCCTCGGTGACCAGGAACAGCCAGTCGCCCGGCAGTTCGTGCGTCCGGAGACCGCTCAGCGGCTTCCAGACCGCGCGGTAGGACCAGCCTTCCACCGCGGACTCCCGGCGCTGCTGCCGGCGCCACGCCGACAGCCGGGGCAGGACCGCGTCCAGCTGCTCGGCGGGCAGGTCGAGGGCGGCGGCGAGGGACTGGGCGTCCTCGCGTTCCACCGTCTCCCAGAAGCCGGCCTCCACGGCGTCGGTGCCCGTGGCGGCGACGGTGGGGGCGACGGTCTCCAGCCAGTACCTCTGGTGCTGGAAGGCGTAGGTCGGCAGGTCCGCGCGCCGGGCGCCGCGGCCGGCGAAGAACGCGTGCCAGTCGACGGGGACGCCGTGGACGTGGAGCTGCGCGACGGCGCCGGTGATCGCCTCGGGCTCGGGGCCGCCGGCCCGTACGGCGGGCACGGTGACCGCGCCGTCCAGGCAGCCCTGGGCCATGCCGCTGAGCACGCCGCCGGGGCCGACCTCCACGAACGTGGTGACGCCCAGGTCGCCCAGGGTGCGGATGCCGTCGGCGAAGCGCACGGCCTCGCGGACGTGCCGCACCCAGTAGTCCGCCGTGTACGCGTCGATGAGCTCGCCGGTGACGTTGGAGACGACCGGGACGGCCGGCTTCTCGAAGCGCAGTCCGCCGACGACGCGGGCGAACTCCTCCAGCATGGGATCCATCAGCGGCGAGTGGAACGCGTGGCTCACGGTGAGCCGGGAGGTCTTGCGGCCCTGCCGGGCGAAGTCCTCGGCGACGGCCGTCACGGCGTCCTCGTCACCGGAGATCACCACCGACGAGGGGCCGTTGACCGCGGCGATGCTCACCGCGCCGGTGAGGAGCGGCAGGACCTCGTCCTCGGTGGCCTGGACGGCCACCATCGCACCGCCGGAGGGCAGCGCCTGCATCAGGCGGGCGCGGGCCGTCACCAGCGTGGCCGCGTCCTCCAGGGAGAGGACCCCGGCCACGTGGGCCGCGGCGATCTCGCCGACGGAGTGACCGGCCAGGTAGTCCGGGCGCACGCCCCACGACTCCAGCAGGCGGTGGATCGCGACTTCGTGCGCGAACAGGGCGGGCTGGGTGAAGGCGGTGCGGTTCAGCGCGTCGCCGTCCCCGTGACCGTTCTCGCCGAAGACCACGTCCCGCAGGGGCCGGTCGAGGTGCCGGTCGAGGTGTGCGCACACCTGGTCGTAGGCCTCGGCGAAGACCGGGAAGGCCTCATAGAGTTCCCGGCCCATGCCGGGCCGCTGGGAGCCCTGCCCGGAGAAGAGGAAGCCGACCTGGCCGGCGTCGGCGCGGCCGAGGACGACGCCGGGAGCGGGCGCCCCCGACACCAGGGCCCGCAGGCCCTCGGCGATCCGGCCGCGGTCGGCTCCGACCACGGCGGCGCGGTGCTCCAGGGCGGCCCGGGTGGTGGCCAGGGAGAAGCCGGCGTCGGTGAGGGACGGCCCGGCGCCGTCCGCGGTGAGGGCCAGCAGGCGCTCGGCCTGGGCCCGCAACGCGGCCTCGGACTTGCCGGACAGCACCCACGGCACGGTCGCCGAGGCGACCTCGACCGGTGCGACGGCGGCCGGCTCCGCTTCCGGGGCCTGCTCGATGATCGTGTGGGCGTTGGTGCCGCTGACGCCGAAGGAGGAGATGCCGGCGCGGCGCGGACGACCGGACTCGGGCCAGTCGACGGCCTCGGTCAGGAGCCGAACGGCGCCCGCAGACCAGTCGACGTGCGGCGTGGGCTCGTCCGCGTGCAGCGTCCGCGGCAGCACGCCGTGCCGCATGGCCATCACCATCTTGATCACACCGGCGACGCCGGACGCCGCCTGGGCGTGACCGATGTTGGACTTCAGCGAGCCCAGCCACAGCGGCTCGTCCTCGGAGCGGTCCTGACCGTACGTCGCCAGCAGGGCCTGCGCCTCGATGGGGTCGCCGAGCGCGGTGCCCGTGCCGTGCGCCTCCACCACGTCGACGTCGGCCTCGGTGAGCCCGGCGGAGGCCAGGGCCTGCCGGATCACGCGCTGCTGGGCCGGGCCGTTGGGCGCGGTCAGGCCGTTGGACGCGCCGTCCTGGTTGACGGCGCTGCCCCGCACGACGGCGAGGACGTCGTGGCCGTGGCGCACGGCGTCGCTGAGGCGCTCGACGAGCACCACGCCCACGCCCTCCGCCCAGCCGGTGCCGTCCGCGCCGGCGCCGAAGGCCTTGCAGCGGCCGTCGGCGGACAGCCCGCGCTGCCGGCTGAACTCCACGAACGCGGCCGGTACGGCCATGACGTTGACGCCGCCCGCGACGGCCATCGTGCTCTCGCCGTTGCGCAGCGACTGGATGGCCAGGTGCAGCGCGACCAGCGACGACGAGCAGGCCGTGTCGACGGTGACGGCCGGGCCTTCGAGGCCGAACGAGTAGGCCACGCGCCCGGAGACGACGCTCGCGGCGCTGCCGGTGAGCAGGTGTCCCTCGACGCCTTCGGGGACCTGCGGGAGGCCGGCGCCGTAGCCCTGGTAGGACATGCCGACGAACACGCCCGTGCGGCTGCCCTTCAGGGAGGCCGGGTCGATGCCGGCCCGCTCGAAGGCCTCCCAGGAGGCCTCCAGCAGCAGGCGCTGCTGCGGGTCCATCGCGAGCGCCTCGCGGGGCGAGATCCCGAACAGCGCGGCGTCGAAGTCGCCCGCGTCGTAGAGGAAGCCGCCGTCGCGGGCGTACGTCTTGCCCGGGACGCCCGGGTCGGGGTCGTAGAGGTTCTCGATGTCCCAGCCGCGGTCCTCGGGGAAGCCCGCGACGGCGTCGCCGCCGGACATCACGAGCTGCCAGAGGTCCTCGGGCGAGCCGACGCCGCCGGGGAGGCGGCAGCTCATCGCCACGATCGCGATGGGCTCGTTGTCGTCGGCGGCCGTGCTCCGCTCCTGGGGCGCGGCGCTCTGCGCACCGAGCAGTCCGGTGTGCAGGAACCGGGCCAGGGCGGTGGCGTTCGGGTAGTCGAAGACCAGGGTGGTGGGCAGCTTCAGGCCGGTGTCGGCGGTGAGCTTGTTGCGCAGTTCGACGGCGGTGAGCGAGTCGAAGCCGAGGTCGTTGAACGCCCGGCCGGGCTCGACCGCCGCGGCGCCGTCGTGGCCGAGCACGGCGGCCGCGCGGGTACGGACGAGGTCCACCAGCGTGCGGTCCTGCTCGCCCGCCGGCAGCCCGGCCAGCTTCGCGGCGAGGGCGTTGCCGGCTCCGGCTTCGCCGGAGGCCGGGGCCTCCAGGGCGCGGCGCGCTTCGGGCACGTCGGAGAGCAGGGCGCTGGGGCGGGTGACGGTGAACGGGCCGATGAACCGCTCCCAGTCGAAGTCCGCCACGGTCAGGGCGGTCTCGTCGTCGGCCAGGGCCTGCTGCAGCGCGGAGATCGCGAGGGCGGGCCGCATGGGCGGCAGGCCGCGGCGGCGCAGCATCTCCTCGCCGTCGCCGACGCCGGCCATGCCGCCTTCGGCCCAGCCGCCCCAGGAGACGGCGAGCGCGGTGCGCCCGCGTGCCCGCCGGTACTCGGCGAGGGCGTCCAGGTAGGCGTTGGCCGCCGAGTAGGCGCCCTGGCTGGCGCCGCCCCAGATGCCGGCGCCCGAGGAGAACATGACGAACGCGTCGAGGTCCTGGTCGTCCAGCAGTTCGTCCAGGTGGGTCGCGCCCGCCGCCTTCGCCGACACCGTGCGGGCGAACCCGGCCGGGTCGGAGTCCTCGATCATGACGTGGTCGCCGACGCCTGCGGCGTGGACGACGGCGTTGACGGGGTGTGCGGCCAGCAGTGCGCGCAGGGCGTCCCGGTCGGCCGCGTCGCAGGCCACGACGGTGGCTGCCGCGCCGAGTTCCTCCAGCTCCGCGACGAGTTCGGCGGCGCCGGGCGCGTCCGGTCCGCGGCGGCTGGTGAGCACGAGGTGCTCGGCGCCCGCACCGGCGAGCCAGCGGGCGACGTGCCCGCCCAGCGCACCCGTACCACCGGTGATCAGCACCGTGCCGCGCGGCGACCACGCCCGGGCGGGAGCGGTGGCGTTGCCTGCCCGCACGAGGCGGCGTCCGAAGACGCCCGAGGCGCGGACCGCCACCTGGTCCTCGGCCGACTGCCCGAGGACGGCGGCCACGCGGGCCGCGGTACGGGGGTCGAGCAGCTCGGGGAGGTCGAGCAGACCGCCCCAGCGCTGCGGGTACTCCAGCGCCGCGGCCCGGCCGAAGCCCCACACCTGCGACTGCAGCGGCCGGTCCACGCGGTCGGAGCGGCCGGTGGCCACCGCGCCGCGGGTGGCGCACCACAGGGGCGCGTCGATGCCCGCGTCACCGAGCGCCTGCACCAGGCAGAGGGTGGCGGCGAGGCCGTGCGACAGGCCGGGGTGGTCGGCCGAGGTGCTCTCGTCCTCGGCGAGCAGCGACAGCACGCCGGCCACGGGGCCGGTGCCGGCCAGCTCGCGGGCCAGCGTCGCGCGGTCGGTGCCGGGCGCGGCGACGAGCGTGATCATGTCCAGGCCGCGCTCGCCGAGCGCGGTGCGGACCGAGGCTGCCCACTCGCTCTCTCCGGCCGTCACGAGCAGCCAGGTTCCGGCCGCGCCGGACTCCGGGAGCGCGCCCAGCGGCTTCCACGTGACGTGGTAGCGCCAGCCGTCGACCACGGACTGCTCGCGGCGCTGACGGCGCCACGCGGACAGCCGGGGCAGGATCGCACTGAGCGAGTCGTCCGCGCCGACACCGAGGGTCGCGGCGAGGGACTCGGCGTCCTCCCGCTCCACGGTGTCCCAGAATCCGGAGTCCGCCGGGTCGGCCGCGGTGCCGCCGGCGGCGGCCAGGTCCTCGTCCCCTTCCAGCCAGAAGCGCTCGCGCTGGAAGGCGTAGGTGGGCAGGGCGACGCGGTGAGCGCCGGGGAAGAGCGCCTGCCAGTCCGGGGACACGCCGTGCACGTGCAGTTCGGCGAGTGCGGCGACGGCGGCCTGCCGCTCGGGACGGTCGGCACGCAGCAGCGGGACGGTGACCGCACCCTCGACACAGCCCTGCGCCATTCCGCTGAGGACGCCGCCGGGGCCGACCTCCACGAACGTCGTCACGCCCAGGTCGTGCAGGGTGCGGACACCATCGGCGAAACGGACCGCCTCGCGGACGTGACGGACCCAGTACTCCGGGGTGTACGACTCGGCCAGGCGGCCGGTCAGGTTGGACACGACGGGGATCCGCGGCTCGTGGAACGTCAGGCCCGCCACCGCACGGCCGAACTCGTCGAGCATGGGGTCCATGAGCGGCGAGTGGAACGCGTGGCTGACCTTCAGCCGGGAGGTCTTGCGGCCCTGCTGCTCAAAGGCCTCGGCGATCGCGGTGACGGCGCCCTCCGCGCCGGAGATCACCACGGACCGCGGGCCGTTGACCGCGGCGATGCCGACCTCGTCGGTCAGGTGCGGCAGGACTTCGTCCTCGGTCGCCTGGACCGCCACCATCGCGCCACCGGCGGGCAGGGCCTGCATCAGCGCGGCCCGCGCCGACACGAGCTTCGCCGCGTCGTCGAGCGACAGCACACCGGCCACATGCGCGGCCGCGATCTCGCCCACGGAGTGACCGGCCACGTAGTCGGGCCGGATGCCCCACGATTCGAGGAGCCGGAACAGCGCCACCTCGATCGCGAAGAGGGCGGGCTGAGTGGAGCCGGTCTGGTCGAGGTCCTCGGAGCCGACGTCGACCGGCGCGTCCAGACGCGCGCACACCTCGTCGTACGCATCGGCGAAGACGGGGAACGCCTCGTACAGCTCGCGGCCCATGCCGATGCGCTGCGAGCCCTGGCCGGAGAACAGGAAGCCGGTCTTGCCTTCGGAGCGGGCGCGGCCCAGCGTCACGTTCGCCGCCGGTTCGCCGGCCGCGAGCGCGGCGAGTGCCTGACGGAGCTCGTCCGGGCCCTGCGCCAGGAGCACGGCACGGTCCTCGAACGTCTCGCGGGAGGCGAGGGAGAGGCCGATGTCCGCAGCCGTCCACCCGTCCTGCGCGTCGAGGTGACCGGCCAGCCGGGCCGCCTGCGCGCGCAGCGCCGGCTCGCCCTTGCCCGACAGCACCCACGGCACGACCGCGCCGGAGTCGGGCGTCGGGGGCGGCTCGGCTGCCGCGGGGGCCTGCTCGATGATGGTGTGGGCGTTGGTGCCGCTGACGCCGAACGACGAGATCGCGGCACGGCGCGGGCGGTCCGACTCCGGCCACTCGACGGCCTGGGTCAGCAGGCGCACGTCACCCGTGGACCAGTCCACGTGCGGCGTCGGCTCGTCCGCGTGCAGGGTCTGCGGCAGCACGCCGTGGCGCATCGCCATGACCATCTTGATGATGCCTGCCACGCCCGCAGCGGCCTGGGTGTGGCCGATGTTGGACTTGAGCGACCCCAGCCACAGCGGCCGGTCCTCCGGCCGCTCCTGGCCGTACGTGGCGAGGAGCGCCTGCGCCTCGATCGGGTCGCCCAGCGTCGTACCGGTGCCGTGCGCCTCGACGACGTCGACGTCGCCCGGCTCGACGCCGGCCGAGGCCAGGGCCTGCCGGATCACGCGCTGCTGGGCCGGGCCGTTCGGGGCGGTCAGGCCGTTGGACGCGCCGTCCTGGTTGACCGCGCTGCCGCGGACCACCGCCAGGACCTCGTGACCGTTGCGGACGGCGTCGGAGAGGCGCTCCACGAGCACCACGCCCACGCCTTCGGACCAGCCGGTGCCGTCCGCGTCCGCGCCGAACGCCCTGCACCGGCCGTCGGGCGACAGACCGCGCTGGCGGCTGAACTCCACGAAGACGTTGGGGCTGGCCATGATGGTGACGCCGCCGGCCAGGGCCATCGTGCACTCGCCGCTGCGCAGCGACTGGACGGCCAGGTGGAGGGCGACGAGCGAGGACGAGCAGGCCGTGTCGATCGTGACGGCCGGGCCTTCGAGGCCGAAGGTGTAGGCCACCCGGCCGGAGACGACGCTGGACGCGCCGCCGACCAGCCGGTGTCCTTCGACGCCTTCCGGCGTCCGGCGCACGTCGGCTCCGTAGCCCTGGTAGGCCATGCCGACGAAGACGCCGGTCCGGCTGCCGCGCAGCTGTGCGGGGGTGATCCCGGCCCGCTCGAAGGCCTCCCAGGAGGTCTCCAGCAGGAGCCGCTGCTGCGGGTCCATCGCCAGGGCCTCGCGGGGGCTGATGCCGAAGAAGGCGGCGTCGAAGTCGGTGGCGTCGTAGAGGAAGCCGCCGTCGCGCGCGTAGGTCTTGCCGGGGCGGTCGGGGTCGGGGTCGTAGAGGGAGTCGACGTCCCAGCCGCGGTTGCCCGGGAATTCCGAGATGGCGTCGCCGCCGGACGCCACGAGGTTCCACAGGGCCTCGGGCGAGTCGACGCCGCCGGGCAGCTGGCAGCTCATCGCCACGATGGCGATGGGCTCGTCGTCCCCGGCGGCGGCCGCGTGCTGTTCCTGCAGCG
Source organism: Streptomyces telluris (assembly GCF_024519335.1). Classification (NCBI taxonomy): domain Bacteria; kingdom Bacillati; phylum Actinomycetota; class Actinomycetes; order Kitasatosporales; family Streptomycetaceae; genus Streptomyces; species Streptomyces telluris. Next base: position 125,173 of record NZ_JANIID010000012.1, on the reverse strand, counting down.
CGGCGGCCTGCGAGCCGAGCAGCTCGCTCCGGAGGAAGCGCGCGAGCGCCGTGGCGTTGGGGTAGTCGAAGACCAGGGTGGGCGGCAGCGCGAGGCCGGTCGCCGCGTTGACCTTGTTGCGGAGTTCGACGGCGGTCAGCGAGTCGAAGCCGAGGTCCTTGAACGCCCGGTCGGGCTCGACCTCCGCCGCCGAGGCGTGGCCCAGGACGGCCGCGACGTGGGCGCGGACCAGGTCGACCAGGGTCTCCGTGCGCTTGGCCTCCGGCAGTGCGGCGAGCTGGGCGGCCAGGGGCGCGGTTCCCCCTGCGGTGTCGGCCGGCGCGGCGGCCTCGGCACGGCGCACCTCGGGCAGTTCGGACAGCAGGGCGCTCGGGCGGCCGAGGGTGAACGGTCCGATGAACCGTTCCCAGTCGATGTCGGCCACTACGGTCGCGGTGTCGTCGCAGTCGAGGGCGCGCTGGACCGCGGTCACGGCGAGTGCGGCGGGCAGGGTGACGACGCCGCGGCGGCGCAGGTGCTCCTCGTCGGCGTCGGTGACCATGCCGCCGTCGGCCCAGGGGCCCCAGGCGATCGCGGTGGCGGTCAGGCCCGCGGCCCTGCGCCGGACGGCGAGGCCGTCGAGGAAGGCGTTGGCGGCCGCGTAGGCGGTCTGCAGACCGCTCCCCCACACGCCGGCGATCGAGGAGAAGAGGACGAAGGCGTCCAGCTCCCGGTCGCCCAGCAGCTCGTCCAGGTGGGCGGCGCCGCCGGCCTTCGCCGCGATCGTGCGGGCGAAGTCGGCCGGGGTCAGTTCGTCGAAGGGGGCGAACTGCTCCACGCCCGCGGCGTGGAAGACGGAGGTGAAGGTGTGCTCGGCGAGCAGCGCCGCCACCGCGTCGCGGTCGGCGACGTCGCACGCCGCGAGGGTGACGCGCGCTCCCAGCTCCTCCAGCTCGGCCTTGAGGCCGGCCGCGCCGGGCGCGTCTGCGCCGCGACGGCCGGCGAGCACCAGGTGTTCGGCACCGGCACCGGCGAGCCAGCGGGCGACGTGCCCGCCCAGCGCACCCGTACCACCGGTGATCAGCACCGTGCCGCGCGCCGACCACGACCGGCCGGTGCCGCTGCGGGCGTGGGTGAGGCGGGCGGTGAACACGCCGGACGCACGGACGGCGACCTGGTCCTCCGCGGTGCCGGCGCCCTGGTTCAGCACGGCGGCGATACGGCCGGCGGCGCGCTCGTCCACCTTCGCCGGCAGGTCGATCAGGCCGCCCCAGCGCCGGGTGTGTTCCAGGGCGAGGGCGCGGCCGAAGCCCCACACCTGGTGCTGCACCGCGCTCAGCGGCGCGTCGTCCGAGCGGCCGGTGGCCGCCGCGCCCCGGGTGAGGCACCACAGCGGAGCGTCGATGCCCGCGTCACCTAGCGCCTGGGCCAGCGCCACGGTCTGTGCGAGGCCCTGGGAGACCGCGGGGTGTTCGGGCGAGGCGGTCTCGTCGATCGCGAGCAGCGACAGGACGCCCTGAAGGGATCCGGCCTGCGGTGATGCGGCCTGAAGCGACCCGGCTTCGGCCGCGGCCCGGGTCAGCTCGCCGGCCAGGGACTCGCGGTCGGCGTCCGCGCCGACCGTCAGCGGGATCAGGTGCGCGCCGCGTGCGTCGAGGACCGCGCGGACCGACTCGGCCCACTGGTCGCCCTCGGGCGCGGCGAACAGCCAGGTGCCGCCGGACAGGTCCGTGGCGGGCAGGCCGTCCAGCGGCTGCCAGGTCAGCTGGTAGCGCCAGCCGTCCACGACGGACTGCTCGCGCCGCTGCCGCCGCCAGGCGGACAGCTTCGGGACGACGACGTCCAGCTCTTCGGCGCTCAGGCCCAGCGTCGCGGCGAGCGACTGGGCGTCCTCGCGCTCGACGCTCGCCCAGAACTCGGCGTCGACCGCGTCCACGACGGCCGCCTCGGCCTCGGGGGCCTCCAGCCAGTAGCGCTGCTGCTGGAAGGCGTACGTGGGCAGGTCGGCCTTCCGCGCGCCGGGGAAGAGTGCCTGCCAGTCCGGGGAGACGCCGTGCACGTGCAGTTCGGCGAGCGCGGCGGTGACGGCCTGCTGCTCGGGACGGTCGGCACGCAGCAGCGGGACGGTGACCGCACCCTCGACACAACCCTGCGCCATTCCGCTGAGGACGCCGCCGGGGCCGATCTCCACGAACGTCGTGACGCCCAGGTCGTGCAGGGTCTGCACGCCGTCGGCGAAACGGACCGCCTCGCGGACGTGGCGGACCCAGTACTCGGGGGTGTACGGCTCGGCCAGGCGGCCGGTGAGGTTGGAGACCACCGGGATCCGCGGCTCGCTGAAGGTCAGACCGCTCACGACCTCGGCGAAGTCCTCCAGCATCGGATCCATCAGCGGCGAGTGGAAGGCGTGGCTGACCTTCAGGCGGGACGTCTTACGGCCCTGCTGCTTGAAGATCTCACCGATCGCGACAGCAGCGTCCTCCGCGCCGGAAACCACCACGGACTGAGGTCCATTGATCGCCGCAATACCGACCCCGTCAGTGAGGTGCGGGAGAATCTCGTCCTCGGTCGCCTGAACGGCCACCATCGCACCACCCGCGGGCAGCGCCTGCATCAGTGCGGCCCGCGCCGACACCAGCTTTGCCGCATCGGCGAGCGACAGCACCCCAGCCACATGCGCCGCAGCGATCTCACCGACAGAGTGACCGGCCACGTAATCCGGCCGGACGCCCCACGATTCGAGGAGCCGGAACAGCGCCACCTCGATCGCGAAAAGGGCAGGCTGGGTGCACCCGGTCTGATGAAGCGTTTCCGCATCCACATCCACCGGTGCGTCCAGCAGCGCACACACCTCGTCGTAAGCGGCAGCGAACACCGGGTACGCCGCGTACAGCTCACGCCCCATGCCCAAGCGCTGCGAACCCTGCCCCGAGAACAGGAACCCGGTCTTGTCCCCGGGGCCGCCCGTGCTGCGGATCACGGCCGCGGACGGGCTGTCCGACGCCAGTGCCCGTACGCCTTCGGTGAGTTCCTCCAGGGTCTCGCCGACGACGGCCGCCCGCCGGTCCCAGGCGGCGCGGGTCGTGGCGAGGGAGAAGCCGATGTCGGCGGGCGACCGGTCGGTGCCGCTCTCCAGGAGGGAGAGCAGGCGCTCGGCCTGGGCACGCAGCGCCGCGTCGCTCTTGGCCGAGAGCACCCACGGCAGCGCGCCGGCTGCGGGCGCCTCGGCGGCCTCGCCGGCGGGCTCCTCCTCCAGGGCGGGGGCCTGCTCGATGATCGTGTGGGCGTTGGTGCCGCTGACACCGAACGAGGAGACGGCGGCACGGCGGGGGTGGTCCGACTCGGGCCACTGGACGGCCTCGGTCAGCAGCCGGACACCGCCGGCCGACCAGTCGACCTGGGGGGTCGGCTCGTCCACGTGGAGCGTCTGCGGCAGCACGCCGTTGCGGATGGCCATCACCATCTTGATCACACCGGCGACGCCGGAAGCCGCCTGCGTGTGACCGAGGTTGGACTTGACGGACCCCAGCCACAGCGGCCGGTCGCCGGGGTGCTCCTGGCCGTACGTGGCGAGCAGCGCCTCGGCTTCGATCGGGTCGCCGAGGGTGGTGGCCGTGCCGTGCGCCTCGACCGCGTCGACCTGGGAGGCGGTCAGCCGCGCGTTCTCCAGCGCCTGCTGGATGACGCGCACCTGCGACGGGCCGTTGGGGGCGGTGAGGCCGTTGGACGCGCCGTCCTGGTTGACGGCGCTGCCGCGGATGACGGCGAGCACGTCGTGGCCGAGTCGGCGGGCGTCGGACAGCCGCTCCAGCAGGAGCACGCCGACGCCTTCGGACATGCCGGTGCCGTCGGCGGTCGACGAGAACGCGCGGCAGCGGCCGTCGGGCGACAGGCCGCGCTGCGCGCTGAACGCGATGAACGTGTTCGGCGTGGCCATCACGGTCGCGCCGCCGGCCAGGGCGAGCGAGCACTCGCCGCGGCGCAGGGCCTGGGCGGCCAGGTGGAGGGCCACCAGCGAGGAGGAGCAGGCCGTGTCGACGGTGACGGCCGGGCCTTCGAGGCCGAGGGCGTACGAGATGCGTCCGGAGACCACGGCCGCGGTGTTGGCGGTGACGAGGTGGGCCTCGATGTCGCTGTCGCCCGGCCGCTGGAGGTAGGCGTGGTCCTGGCCGTTGGTGCCGACGAACACTCCGGCCCGGGTGCCCCGGGCCGCGGCGGGGTCGATGCCCGCGCGTTCGAAGGCTTCCCACGAGGTCTGCAGCAGCAGCCGCTGCTGCGGGTCCATGACCAGGGCCTCGCGGGGGGAGATCCCGAAGAACGCGGGGTCGAAGTCGGCGGCGTCGTGGAGGAAGCCGCCCTCGCGCACGTACGTCCGTCCCGTGCGCCCGGGCTCGGGGTCGTGGATCGCGTCGAGGTCCCAGCCGCGGTCGGCGGGGAACCCGGTCACTGCGTCGGCGCCCGAGGAGACCAGGTGCCACAGGTCCTCGGGGGAGGCGACCCCGCCCGGGTAGCGGCAGGCCATCCCGACGATGGCGATGGGCTCGGTGTCCTTCGCCTCCAGCTCACCCAGCTGCCTGCGGGTGTGGCGCAAGTCCACCATCACGCGCTTGAGGTAATCCCTGAGCTTGTCGTCGTTCGACATGTTTTACGTCCTCGGTAGCAGTGCGTGAGAAGAGTTAGAGAGACCCGAGCTCTTGGTCGATGAGGTCGAACATCTCGTCGTCGGTGGCGGCGTCGATCCGGTCGAGGTCGAGGTCGAGGTCGGCGCCGGAGCCGGCATCAGCGGCGGTGGCGTTCGTCGTGGCGTCCTGGTGGGTGTCGGTCCACTTCCAGAGCAGCGCCTTGAGCCGGGCGGTGACCTTGTCCCGTACCGCGTCCTCGGGGGCGAGCGCGGCCAGCTGGGCCTCCAGCCGGTCGATCTCCTCGAGTACCGGCGGTGTCCCCGCGGCGAGGTCGAGGACCAGGTCCTTGTGCAGGAGCCGGGCGATCGCGACCGGGTTGGGGTGGTCGAAGACGAGGGTGGGCTTGAGCCGGAGCCCGGTCGCGGCCTTGAGCCGGTTGCGGAGCTCCACGGCGGTCAGGGAGTCGAAGCCGATGTCGCGGAAGGCCGTGGTGGGTTCGATCCGGGCCGCGTTCGCGTGCCCGAGGGCGGCGGCGGCCTGGTTACGCACCAGGTCGAGCAGCACCTTCTCCTGGTCGGCCTCGGGCATCCCGGCCAGGCGGCGCGCCAGGGCGGGGGTCCGGCCTGCGGTCGCGTCCTCCTCGGCCGCGCCGCCGGTGTCGCCCACGAGGCCGCGGAAGACCGCGGGCAGCATGCCGGCGCGGGCCATGGCGCGCAGGCCCGGTACGTCCAGCCGGACCGGCACGATCACCGGCCGGTCGACGGAGAGGGTGGCGTCGAACAGTGCCAGCCCTTCCGCGGAGGTGAACGGCACGACCCCGGACCGGCCCATCCGGTTGCGGTCGGCGTCAGTGATCCGGTCGCCCATGCCGCCGTTGTCCGTCCACAGGCCCCACGCCAGCGAGGTCCCGGGCAGACCCGCGGCCCGGCGCTGCCGCGCCAGCCCGTCCAGGAAGGAGTTGGCCGCCGCGTAGCTCGCCGCGCCGGCGCTGCCCAGGACTCCGGCCAGGGAGGAGAAGAGCACGAACGCGGAGAGGTCCAGGTCCTTGGTCAGCTCGTGCAGGTGCAGCGCGCCGTCGGCCTTCGGCCGCAGCACGGTGTCCAGGCGCTCCGGGGTCAGGGCGGTGATCACGCCGTCGTCCAGGGCGGCGGCCGCGTGCACCACTGCCACGAGCGGGTGTGCGGCCGGGATCGAGGCCAGCAGCTGCGCGAGGGCGTCCCGGTCCGCGATGTCGCAGGCGGCCACGTCGACGTGCGCGCCCAGCTCGGAGAGGGCGGCGACGAGTTCGCCGACACCTTCTGCCGCGGGGCCGCGACGGCTGACCAGGAGCAGCCTGCGTGCGCCGCGTTCGGCGACGAGGTGGCGGGCGAGCGACAGGCCGAGGCCGCCGGTCGCGCCGGTGAGCAGCACGGTCCCCTCGGGATCCCACGCCTGCTCGGCGGGCTCCTCGGCCGGGGCGATCCGGGCGAGGCGAGGGAGGAACAGCTTGCCGCCGCGCACTGCGGCCTGCGGCTCGTCGAGAGCGGCGAGGGCCGCCACCAGCGCAGGGTCCCCGTTCGGCAGGGAGTCGTCCGCGTCGACGAGCAGGAGCCGGTCCGGGTTCTCGGTCTGCGCCGACTTCACCAGGCCGGCCACCGCGGCGTGCGCGAGGTCCGGTGCCGTTCCCTCCAGGTCGACGGCGCCGCGCGTCATCACCACGAGCCGCGCGTCGGAGAACCGCTCGTCGGCGACCCACTCCTGGACGGCCGACAGCACACCGGCCAGCAACTCGCGCGTCGCCGAGGCGGCTTCGCCCTCGCTCGGGGCGCAGGGAAGGAGTACGTGGGCGGGCGGGACCGCACCGTCGTCGACCGCCTTGCGGAGCGCGTCGAGGTCGGCATACGGGCCGTCGCCGCCGAGGACCAGCCACGCGTCCTCGGCAGCGGGAGCGGCCGCATCGGGAGCGGTGCGCTCACTGTGCTCGGCCCGCTCGGTGTGCTCGGTCTGCTCAGTGTGCTCGATCCAGTCGACCTCGAACATCCAGTCCTGGTGCGCGACGCGCGAGGCCAGCACCTGCTGCGGGGACATCGTCCGCATCCGCACGGACGCCACCGAGGCGACGGGAGCACCGTCGGCGTCGGCCAGTTCGATCGTCACCGCGTCGCCGTCGCCGGTGTCGGCGGGCCGGATCCGTACGCGCGCGGCACCGGCTCCCGGGGTGTGCACCGACGCGCCGCTCCAGGCGTAGGGCATGAACACCTCGCCGGAGTCTCCGGCACGGGCCGGCGCCAGGGTGTCCAGGGCGGCGTCGAGCAGTACGGGGTGAAGGGCGTAGCGGTCCGCCCGGTCCCGCTCCGCGAGGGGCAGCGCGATCTCGGCGTACAGCTCGTCCCCGGCTCGCCAGGCGGCGGACAGGCCCGGGTAGTCCTCGACATCCATCGGCTCGGCTCCCGCGGGAGGCCAGATCACCATGTCGAACTCGGCCACCGGGGCGTTCCGGGTCAGTTCTCCGGTGACGTGGCGGACCCACGGCTCGTCGGCACCGCCGGTGGCGGCCCGGCTGAAGACCCGCACCGACCGCCGGTCGGCGTCGTCGCCCGCGCCGACCTGCACCTGGATGCGGACGCCGCCCTGTTCCGCCGGCACCAGCGGGGCGTCCACGTCCAGCTGCTGCAGATGCGGGAACCCGGCCTGCCGGCCCGCGCACAAGGCGAGCTCCACGAACGCGGCGACCGGGAGCACCGGCACGCCGCCCACCGTGCGTTCCACGATCCAGGGCGTGTCGGCCGGGGACAGCCGACCGGTGAAGAGCACGTCCTGTCCCCCGGCGGTCTCCACCACCGCGCCGAGCAGAGGGTGGCCGGAGGAGTCCAGCCCCGCCGAGGAGACGTCGAGCGCGGCCGTTCCTTCGAGCCAGAAGCGCTCACGCTGGAAGGCGTAGGTGGGCAGGGCGACGCGCTGGGCGCCGGGGAAGAGCGCCTGCCAGTCCGGGGAGACGCCGTGGGTGTGCAGCCGGCCGAGGGCGAGGGTGATCGCCTGCGGCTCGGGGCGGTCCGTGCGGAGTACGGGGACGGTGACGATGTCATCGCCTTCGTCATCGAGGCAGCCCTGGGCGAGGGCGCTCAGGACGCCGCCGGGCCCGATCTCCACGAAGGTCGTCACGCCCGAGTCGTGCAGGGTGCGGATGCCGTCGGCGAAACGGACCGCCTCGCGGACGTGCCGGACCCAGTACTCCGGCGTGTACGGCTCTGCCACGCCGCCCGTCAGGTTGGAGACCACCGGAATCCGCGGCTCGCTGAACGACAGACCCCCGACGACCTCGGCGAAGTCCTCCAGCATCGGGTCCATCAGCGGTGAGTGGAAGGCGTGGCTGACCTTCAGGCGGGAGGTCTTGCGGCCCTGCTGTGCGAAGACCTCGGCGATCTCCAGGGCGGCGTCCTCGGCGCCCGAGATCACCACGGACTGCGGGCCGTTGACCGCTGCGATGCCGACCTGCTCGGTGAGGTGCGGCAGGATCTCGTCCTCGGTCGCCTGGACGGCCACCATCGCACCACCCGTAGGCAGCGCCTGCATCAACGCAGCACGCGCCGACACCAGCTTCGCCGCATCAGCGAGGGACAGCACCCCAGCCACATGAGCCGCACCGATCTCGCCGACGGAGTGACCGGCCACGTAATCCGGCCGGATCCCCCACGACTCAAGAAGCCGGAACAACGCCACCTCGACAGCGAACAGCGCAGGCTGCGTCGAGCCCGTCTGGTGAAGCTCCTCCGACTCGACGTCCACCGGTGCGTCCAGCAGCGCACACACCTCGTCGTAGGCGGCGGCGAACACCGGGTACGCGGCGTACAACTCGCGCCCCATCCCCAGCCGCTGCGAACCCTGCCCCGAGAACAAGAACCCGACCTTGCCCCGGGCGGCGTCGGCGCGCCCCGTCACCACATGTGCGGCGGGCTCGCCAGCTGCGAGTGCGGTCAGCCCTGCGCGCAGTTCGTCCGCGTCGGCGCCGACCACCGCGGCCCGGTGTTCCAGCGCCGACCGGGTGGCCGCGAGCGAGAACCCCACGTCGGCCGGCGACGCGGCCGCGAGGTCCGTGGACGACAGCAGCCGCTGTGCCTGTTCCCGCAGCGCCTCTGCGGTCTTTCCGGAGAGCACCCACGGCACCACCGGGGTCCGCGGACGCAGCGTCTCCTGGGCCGTGGCCTCTCCTCCGGCCTCCTCGCCGGCGGCTTCCTCCGTCGCCGGTTCTGTCGCCTCCGGTTCCGTCGCCTGCTCAAGGATGATGTGCGCGTTGGTGCCGCTGATCCCGAACGAGGAGATGCCGGCGCGGCGCGGGTGGTCCGTCTCCGGCCACGCGGCCGCCTCGGTGAGGAGCTCGACCGAGCCGGCCGTCCAGTCGACCTGCGGGGTCGGCCGGTCCACGTGCAGCGTCTGCGGCAGCACGCCGTGCTGCATCGCCATCACCATCTTGATCACGCCGGCGACACCCGCCGCGGCCTGCGTGTGGCCGATGTTCGACTTCAGGGAGCCGAGCAGGAGGGGCCGTTCGCGGTCCTGTCCGTAGGTCGCCAGCAGGGCCTGGGCCTCGATCGGGTCGCCGAGGTTCGTGCCCGTGCCGTGGGCTTCGACGGCGTCGATCTCCTCGGCGGAGAGCCCGCCGCTGGCCAGGGCTTCGAGGATCACTCGCTGCTGGGAAGGGCCGTTGGGGGCGGTCAGGCCGTTGGACGCGCCGTCCTGGTTGACCGCGCTGCCCCGGACGACCGCGAGGACCTGGTGGCCGAGCCGGCGGGCGTCCCGCAGGCGCTCCACGAGGAGCAGTCCGGCGCCTTCGGACCAGGACGCGCCGTCCGCGGCGGCCGCGAAGGACTTGCAGCGGCCGTCGGGGGCGAGGCCGCGCTGGCGGCTGAACTCGACGAACGCGCTCGGGCCCGCCATGACGGTCACGCCGCCGGCGAGTGCCATGGAGCACTCGCCGTTGCGCAGTGCCTGCACGGCGAGGTGCAGAGCGACCAGTGAGGACGAGCAGGCGGTGTCGATGGTGACCGCGGGGCCCTCGAAGCCGAAGGTGTAGGCGATGCGCCCGGAGGCGACGCTGCCGGAGTTGCCGGTGCTCATCAGCCCTTCGACGCCGTCGGGGAGGACGCCGGGCGTGAAGCCGTAGTCGTGGTACATCAGGCCGGCGAAGACGCCGGTGCGGCTGCCCTTGAGGGAGGCGGGGTCGATGCCCGCGTGTTCGAAGGTCTCCCACGCGGTCTCCAGCAGCAGCCGCTGCTGCGGGTCCATCGCGAGCGCCTCGCGCGGCGAGATCCCGAAGAAGTCCGCGTCGAAGTCCGCCGCGTCCTGGAGGAATCCGCCCTGCCGGGTGTAGACCTTGCCCGGCTGCTCGGGGTCGGGGTCGTAGAGGGAGTCGACGTCCCAGCCCCGGTCCTCGGGGAAGTGGGAGATCGCGTCGCCGCCTTCGGCCAGCAGCCGCCACAGCGCCTCGGGCGAGTCGACGCCGCCGGGGAACCGGCAGCTCATGCCCACGACGGCGATCGGCTCCTGGTCGCGGGACTCCAGCTCGCGCACGCGCCGCCGGGCCTGGCGCAGGTCGGTGGTGGCCCGCTTGAGGTAGTCCCGGAGCTTGTCTTCGTTCATCATCGGTGTTGCCCGCCCCTTTTGGCCTGCGCAGTTCAGGAGATGCCGAGTTCGTCGTCGAGGAGCTCGTACAGCTCCTCGTCGCTCGCCGAGCTGAGGTCGTCTTCGTCCTCGGCTCCGCCGGCGCCTCCCGGATCGGCCGGCTCGTTCCCGTTCCAGCGGGCGAGCAGTGCCTGGAGACGCATGTTGATCTTGGTTCGGGTGACGTTGTCGACGCCGTCCGCTCCGGCGCCGTCGAGGGCCGCGGCGAGGCGGTCGATCTCGTCGAGCACCGACATGCTCCCGCCCGTGCCACCGGGCAGGTCCTTCAGGACCCGCTGGGCGAGCACCGCCGGCGTCGGGTAGTCGAAGACCAGCGTCGCGGGCAGTCGCAGCCCGGTGGCCTTGTTCATCCGGTTGCGGAGCTCCACGGCGGTCAGCGAGTCGAAGCCCAGGTCGCCGAAGGCCTGGTCGGGCTGGACGGCCTTGGCCGAGCCGTGTCCGAGGACGGCGGCGACCTCGGACCTGACCAGGTCCAGCACCAGCTCTTCGCGCTCGCTCTCGGGCAGGTCCGCGACGCGCTGCGCCAGCGGTACGGCGGCTGCCCGGTCCGTACGCCGCGGCCTGCCGCCGACGAGCGTCCTGAGCAGCGGCGGCACCGGGGCGGCCGCGTTCCGCAGGGCGGCGAGGTCCAGCCGTGCCGCCACCACCAGGGGCTCGTCCAGGGCGAGCGCGGCGTCGAGGAGTTCCAGGCCGTCCTCGTCGGACAGCGGCAGCACGCCGCCGCGGGCGAGCCGGGTCCGGTCGGCGCCGCCGAGGTCCTCGGTCATGGCGCCGGTCCGCTGCCACAGGCCCCACGGCAGCGACACCGCGGGGAGTCCCTGCGCCCGGCGGCGCCTTGCGAAGGCGTCCAGGAAGGCGTTGGCGGCGGCGTAGTTCGCCTGGCCGGGGGTGCCGAGCGTGCCCGCGAGCGAGGAGAAGAGGACGAACGCCGACACGTCGCCCGCCAGTTCGTGCAGGTTCAGCACCGCGTCGGCCTTGGGGCGCAGCACCGCGTCCAGGCGCTCCGGGGTGAGCGAGCCGATGACGCCGTCGTCGAGGACACCGGCCGTGTGCACCACGGCCGTCACCGGCGTCCTTGCCAGTACCCCGGCAAGGGCGTCCCGGTCGGCCACGTCGCAGGCGGCCCAGTGCACCTCGGCGCCCGAGGCGGTGAGGTCCGCCTGGAGCTCCGCCGCGCCGTCGGCGTCCGCGCCGCGCCGGCTCATCAGCAGCAGGCTGCGCACGCCGTGGGCGGCGACCAGGTGCCGGGCGACGAGTCCGCCCAGGGCGCCGGACGCGCCGGTCAGGAGCACCGTCCCGGTTCCGAAGTCCGGGTTCCCGGACTTCGGGGCGTCGGCGCCGGCCCTGGCGAGCCGGGGCAGCAGGAGCGCGTCGCCGCGCAGCGCCGCCTGGGGCTCCTCGGAGGCGACGAGCCGGGGGACGGCCGTCGCCGCAGTCTGCTGCCAGTCGCCGTCCTGGCCGGTGTCGAGGAGGACGATGCGGTCCGGGTTCTCGGACTGGGCCGACCGCACCAGGCCCCAGGCAGCTGCCTGTACCGGATCGTTCTGAGCCGGATCCTTCTGAGCCGAGTCGGCCTGTGCCGCGTCGTCACCGGCGGCGACCGCGCCCCGGGTCACGAGGACGAGGCGGGTGGTCCGCTCCTCGGCCAGCCACCACTGCACCAGCCCGAGCACCTCGGCCAGGACCTCCCGGACCCGCTCGGCGTCGGTGCCCGAACCGGCCGGGCAGGGGACGACGACGGCATCCGCATCCACCTCCGCCCCGGCCCCGGTCTCCGCCTCGATGGCGGAGCGGAGGGCGGCGATGTCGTCGTAGGCGCGTACGGCCGGGACGTTCGCCTCGGAGGGTGCGGCGAGCGGTGCCCACTCCACGGTGAACAGGGAGTCCCGGGAGTTCGTACGGAGCTGGTCGGCCGACACCGGGCGCAGCGTCAGCGATTCCACCGAGACGACGGGCCGGCCGGTGCCGTCGGCGGCCTCCAGCCGTACCGCGTCCCCGCCTGCCTGCGAGAGCCGTACCCGCAGGGCGGCCGCTCCGGTTCCGTGCACCGTGACGCGGGACCAGGCGAAGGGCAGCAGGGGCCCGTCGGCGGCCGGTACGAGCCCGCCCGCGCCCAGTGCGTGCAGGGCGGAGTCGAGCAGGGCCGGGTGCACGCCGAACGCGTCCACCTCGGCGTGCGCTTCGTCGGGGACGGCCAGTTCGGCGTAGACGGCGTCGTTGGCGCGCCAGGCGGCGCGCAGCCCCTGGAAGAGCGGGCCGTAGCTCAGGCCGAGGTCCGCCAGGCGGTCGTAGAAGCCGTCGAGGTCCACGGGCTGCGCGTCGGCCGGGGGCCAGCTGCTCAGGTCGGTGGCGGAGGGGGCTCCGCCGGTGGCGAGGGCGCCGGTGGCGTTGCGGATCCAGGGGCCTTCCCCGGCGCGCGAGTGCACGCTCAGCGGGCGGCGGCCGGATTCGTCCTGCGCGCCCACGAGGACCTGGATCGCGACGCCGCCGTGCTCGGGCAGCACCAGCGGTGCCTGCAGGGTCAGCTCCTCGACCTGGTCGCAGCCGGTCTCGGCCGCGGCGTGGGCGGCCAGTTCCACGAAGGCCGTGCCCGGCAGGATCACCGTGCCCAGCACCGCGTGGTCGGCCAGCCAGGGCTGGGCCTGCAGCGACAGCAGCCCGGTCAGCAGGTGGCCGCCGGCGTCGGGGAGTTCGACGGCCGCGCCCAGGAACGGGTGGTGGGCGGAGTCCAGCCCGGCCGCCCGTACGTCACCGGTCGGCGCGCCCGCTTCCAGCCAGTACCGCTCGTGCTGGAACGCGTACGTTGGCAGGTCGACGCGGCGGGCTCCCGGCAGGACGGCGTCCCAGTCGACGGCGACGCCGTGCACGTGGGCCTGTGCCAGGGACAGCAGCAGCCGGTGCCGTCCGCCGTCGCCGCGGCGCAGCGTCGGTACGACCACGGCTTCGGCCTCGGCGGCCTCGATGGCGTCCTGGATGCCGGCCAGCTGCACGGGGTGCGGACTGACCTCGACGAACACGTCGTGCCCGTCGGCCAGGGCGGACCGGATCGCGTCGTGGAACCGCACCGTCCGCCGCATGTTGCGGTACCAGTAGCCGGAGCCGAGCTCGCCCGCGTCCAGCTTCCCGCCCGTCACCGTGGAGTAGAAGGGCACGGTGCCCGGGAGGGTGCTGATGCCGGCGAATCCCTCGGCGGCCTGCTCCTCGACCCGTTCGATCTGCGGCGAGTGCGCGGCGTAGTCGACGGCGACCTTGCGGGCCTGGATCCCCTCCGTCGCGCAGTGCGCGAGGAGTTCGTCCAGGGCGTCGGTGTCTCCGGAGACCACGACGGTCCCGGGCCCGTTCACGGCGCCGATGCCCAGGCGCCCGGCCCAGCGGCCGATCAGCTCCTGTGCTTCCTCGTCGGGGAGGGTCACCGAGGCCATGCCGCCGCGGCCCTGCAGCTCGCGCACCGCGAGGCTGCGCTGCGCCACGATGCGCGCGCCGTCCTCCAGCGAGACCGCTCCGGCGATGACGGCCGCGGAGACCTCGCCCTGGGAGTGTCCGACGACCGCGTCGGGGGTCACTCCGAAGGAGCGCCACACCTCGGCGAGCGCGATCGTCATCGCCCACAGGACGGGCTGCAGCACGTCGACCCGGTCCTGCTCGGCATCGGAGGTGCCGCGCAGCACCGCGGTCAGGGACCAGTCCACGTGCGGCGCGAGGGCGCGCTCGCAGGCGTCGATCCGCTCGCGGAAGACCGGGGAGGTCTCCAGCAGTTCGGCGGCCATGCCCACCCACTGCGACCCCTGTCCGGGGAAGACGAAGACGGTCTTGCCGCCGGCGCGTGCGGTGCCGGTCACGACGCCGGGCGGCGTGGAGCCGTCCGCTACGGCGGCCAGCCCCTGCCGGAGCTCCTCGGCGGTGTCCGCGACCACCACGGCGCGGTGTTCGAAGGCCTGCCTGGTCGTGGCCAGCGAGTACGCCGTGTCGGCCGCCGGGACCGAGGCGTCGCCGTCGGTGTCGCCGTCGGTGTCCTCCAAGAAGGCTGCGAGACGGGTGGCCTGTGCCCGCAGGGCCGCTTCGGTCCTGCCGGACAGCACCCACGGCACGGCCGTGCCGGAGTCGGGCGCCGGGGGCAGCTCGGCTGCCGCGGGGGCCTGCTCGATGATGGTGTGCGCGTTGGTACCACTGACGCCGAACGACGACACGGCGGCGCGGCGCGGGCGGTCCGACTCCGGCCACTCGACGGCCTCGGTCAGCAGCCGTACGTCACCGGCGGTCCAGTCCACGTGCGGGGTCGGCTCGTCGACATGCAGGGTCGGCGGCAGCACACCGTGGCGCATCGCCATGACCATCTTGATGACACCGGCCACGCCCGCCGCGGCCTGCGTGTGGCCGATGTTGGACTTCAGCGACCCCAGCCACAGCGGCCGGTCGCCGTCCCGCTCCTGGCCGTACGTGGCGAGCAGCGCCTGCGCCTCGATCGGGTCGCCCAGCTTGGTGCCCGTGCCGTGCGCCTCGACTGCGTCGACGTCGGCGGGTGCGAGTCCGGCGGAGGCCAGGGCCTGCCGGATGACCCGCTGCTGCGAGGGACCGTTGGGGGCGGTCAGACCGTTGGACGCACCGTCCTGGTTGACGGCGCTGCCACGGACGACCGCCAGCACCTGGTGGCCGTTGCGCTCGGCGTCGCTGAGCCGCTCCACGAGCAGCATGCCGACGCCTTCGCCCCAGCCGGTGCCGTCCGCACCGGCCGCGAACGCCTTGCAGCGGCCGTCGGGCGACAGACCGCGCTGACGGCTGAACTCCACGAAGACCGTCGGACTGGCCATGACCGTAACGCCGCCGGCCAGGGCCATCGTGCACTCACCGCTCCGCAGCGACTGAACGGCCAGGTGCAGGGCGACCAGCGACGACGAGCACGCCGTGTCGACCGTGACGGCCGGGCCTTCCAGGCCGAAGGTGTAGGACACACGCCCGGAGGCGACGCTGCCGGAGCCTCCGGTGGTGAGCAGGCCCTCGACGCCCTCGGGCAGTTCGCGCGGGCCCTGACCGTAGTCGTGGTACATCAGGCCCGTGAAGACCCCGGTCTTGCTACCCCGCATCGTCGCCGGGTCGATCCCGGCGCGTTCGAAGGCCTCCCAGGACGCCTCCAGCAGCAGCCGCTGCTGCGGGTCCATCGCCAGCGCCTCGCGGGGGCTGATGCCGAAGAAGCCGGCGTCGAACTCGGCCGCCTCGTGCAGGAAGCCGCCGTCACGCGCGTAGGTCTTGCCCAGGCGCTCCGGGTCCGGGTCGTACAGCCCGTCGACGTCCCAGCCGCGGTTGTCCGGGAACCGGGAGATGCCGTCCCGGCCCGAGGCCACCAGCCGCCACAGGTCCTCCGGCGAGCGCACCCCGCCCGGGAGCCGGCAGCTCATGCCGACGATGGCGATCGGTTCGTCGATTGCGACGGCGGACTGCCGCGTCGTGGCGGTGGCCGTGGCCGTGGCCGCCGGGGCTTCGCCGACCAGTTCGGTGCCGATGTGGCGGGCCAGGGCGGCGGGCGTGGGGTGGTCGAAGACGAGGGTGGCGGGCAGGCGCAGGCCGGTGGCCGTGGACAGCCGGTTGCGCAGTTCGACGGCCGTCAGCGAATCGAAGCCCAGGTCCTGGAAGGCGTGCGCGGGCTGGACGGCCCGGGGCGAGGAGTGCCCGAGCACGGCGGCGACCTCGGACCGGACCAGTTCCAGGACGGCCTCGTCGCGCTCGTCGCCGGTCAGCCCGGCGAGACGGTCGGCCAGTGATCCGGTGGTGGCGCGCCGGGCGGTGCCGCGCGTGGTGACGCGGACGAGTCCGCGCAGCAGTGCCGGTACGGATCCGGCCGCCTGGTTGCGCAGGGCCACGGTGTCGAGGCGGACCGGTACGAGCACGGGCTCGTCCGAGGTGAGCGCCGCGTCGAACAGGCGCAGGCCGTCCTCGGTGGAGAGCGGCAGCACGCCCGAGCGCGCCATCCGCGACCGGCCCGCCTCGTCGAGGCCGTCGGCCATGGCGCCTTCCTGCTCCCACAGGCCCCACGCCAGCGAGATCGTGGGCCTGCCCTGGGCGCGGCGGTGCCGGGCGAAGGCGTCGAGGAAGGCGTTGGCAGCGGCGTAGTTGCCCTGGCCGGGGTTGCCGAAGACGCCCGCGGCGGAGGAGAACAGGACGAACGTCGTGTCCTCGCCGGCGAGCTCGTGCAGGTTGAGCACGGCGTCGGCCTTGGGCTTCAGGACGGCGTCCAGGCGCTCCGGGGTCAGGGCGGCGAGCACGCCGTCGTCGAGCACGCCGGCGGTGTGCACGACGGAGTCGACCGGAGTTCCGTCCAGCAGCCGGGCGAGGGCGTCGCGGTCGGCGATGTCACAGGCGGCCCACGTCGCCTCGGCGCCGAGAGCGGTGAGCTCGGCTTCCAGCTCCGCGGCGCCCGGGGCGTCCGCACCGCGGCGGCTGACCAGCAGCAGCCTGCGCACGCCGTGACCGGTCACGAGGTGCCGGGCGAGGGTTCCGCCGAGCGCGCCGGAGGCGCCGGTGAGCAGCACGGTGCCGAGGCCGGCCGGGGCGGTGCCCCGGGGAGAGGCGGAGGCCGTGTCCTCGGCGAGGCCGGAGGCGGCGTCTTCCGTTGCCGGGGAGGCGGCGCCTTCCGTTGCCGGAGATGCCAGGTCCTTCCCCGCCTGAGCGGCGGCGTCCGCGCTCGGCGACGCATGGTTCTCCCCTGCCGGGGACGCCGAATTCTGCGTCGCGTTGGACGCGGCGCGAACCAAGCGCGGTGCGCTCGTCTCACCGTCGCGGACGACGACGTGCGGTTCGCCGGAGTGCAGAACACCGGGCACGAGCCCGTCGGCGTCCGCCGGGCGGTCGGCTTCGAGGAGCACGATCCGGCCGGGGTTCTCCGCCTGCGCCGAGCGCACCAGTCCGCCCGCGGCGGCGTGGGCGAGGTCGTCGCAGCGCGCCACCAGCACGAGGCGAGGCGTGCGCTCCTCGGCGAACCAGCGCTGGAGCAGTTGCAGCACCTCGGCGGTGACCGCGCGGACCCGCTCGGCCTCGGAGGCCCCTTCCGGGCCGTCGGGGCACGGAACCACGACCGCGTCCGGCTGCGTCGACGCGTCGGCGCCGTCCAGTGCGGCGGCGGTGTCCGGGGCGTACGTGACGGTCGTCCCGTCCGTTTCCTCGGACGGCAGGGTCAGCGGTGCCCACTGGACCGCGAACATCGCGTCGCCGTCGCCGGAGCGCTTGCGGAGCTGCTCGGCGGACACCGCGCGCAGCGTCAGCGCCTCCACGGATGCCACGGGCTCGCCGGCGGCGTCGGCCACGAGCAGGGACACCGTGTCCGGACCGGCCGGCGACAGCCGCACCCGTACGGTGGACGCGCCCGTGGCGCGAACGGACACCCCGGACCAGGCGAACGGCAGGAGCGGTCCGTCCGCTTCGTCCACCAGGGAGCCGTCCGCACCGCCCGCGCCGATCGCGTGCAGCGCCGCGTCCAGGAGTGCGGGGTGCAGGAGGAAGGAGCCGGTGTCCGTGCCGTCGGGGAGGGCGACCTCGGCGAAGACCCCGTCACCCGCGCGCCAGGCGCTCCGCAGGCCGCGGAACGCCGCGCCGTAGGCCAGGCCGAGACCGGCCAGCCGGTCGTAGAAGCCGTCGAGATCGACCGGCTCGGAATCCGTCGGCGGCCACGCCGTGAGGGCCTGTCCGGCTGCCGGGGCGGTCGCCTCTTCGGTGACGAAGCCGGTGGCGTGCCGTACCCACGGCAGGTCGGTGTCGTCCTCGGGGCGCGAGTGCACGGTCAGCGGCCTGCGGCCGGAGTCGTCGGCCGCGCCGACCCAGACCTGGACGGCGACGCCGCCCCGCTCGGGCAGCACCAGCGGCGCTTCGAGGGTGAGCTCCTCCAGCAGTTCGCAGCCCGCTTCGTCGGCGGCGCGCACGGCCAGTTCGACGAACGCGGTGCCCGGCAGCAGGACGCTTCCGAGGACGGCGTGGTCGCTCAGCCACGGGTGCGTACGCAGGGACAGCCGGCCGGTCAGCAGCCGCTCGTCACCGCCGGCCAGGGAGACGGCGGCGCCCAGCAGCGGGTGGTCGGCGGAGCCCAGGCCGACGGCGCGCACGTCGCCGGGCGCGGACGGGGAGGCGTCGAGCCAGTAGCGCTCGTACTGGAAGGCGTAGGTGGGCAGTTCCACGCGCCGGGCGCCGGGGAAGAAGGCGTGCCAGTCCGGCGAGACGCCGTGCGCGTGCAGTTCGGAGACCGCGGCGACGAGTGCGGCCCGCTCGGGGCGCTCGGCGCGGAGGACGGGCACGGTGACGATCTCGTCGTCCAGGCAGCCCTGGGCGAGGGCGCTGAGGACGCCGCCGGGGCCGATCTCCACGAAGGTGGTCACGCCCAGCTCGTGCAGGGCCCGGACACCGTCGGCGAAACGGACCGCTTCACGGACGTGCCGGACCCAGTACTCGGGGGTGTACGGCTCGGCCAGGCGGCCGGTCAGGTTGGACACGACCGGGATCTGCGGCTGCTCGAAGGTCAGCCCACGCACGACCTGCGCGAACTCCTCCAGCATGGGGTCCATGAGAGGCGAGTGGAAGGCGTGGCTGACCTTCAGGCGGGAGGTCTTACGACCCTGCTGCTTGAAGACCTCGGCGATTGCGATGACCGCGTCCTCCGCACCGGAGACCACGACCGACTGCGGCCCGTTGATCGCCGCAATGCCGACCCCGTCGGTCAGATGCGGAAGGATTTCATCCTCGGTCGCCTGAACAGCCACCATCGCACCGCCCGCAGGCAGCGCCTGCATCAACGCAGCACGCGCCGACACCAGCTTCGCCGCATCGGCGAGGGACAGCACACCCGCCACATGAGCCGCAGCAATCTCACCAACAGAGTGACCGGCCACGTAATCCGGCCGGATCCCCCACGACTCCAGCAGGCGGAACAGCGCCACCTCGATCGCGAAAAGGGCGGGCTGGGCGGCGCCCGTGCGGTGCAGTTCCTCCGAGTCGACGTCGATCGGGGCGTCGAGGTGCGCGCAGACTTCGTCGTACGCGGCGGCGAACGCCGGGTAGGACGCGTACAGTTCGCGCCCCATGCCCGGGCGCTGCGAGCCCTGGCCGGAGAAGAGGAATCCGACGCGCCCGCCGGTTCCCGACTGACCGCGCGCCACGCCCGGTGCCGGGGCGCCGGAGGCCACGGCCCGCAGCCCCTCGGCGAGCTCCGCCGGGGTCTCGCCCTGCACCACCGCGCGGTGCTCCAGGGCCGTGCGCGTCGTGGCGAGCGAGAAGGCCACGTCCAGCACGGAGACCTCGGCGTCGTCCGCGCGGGACAGCAGGCGTTCTGCCTGGGCACGCAGGGCCTCTTCGGTCTTGCCGGAGATCACCCACGGCACCGGCCCGCCCTCGGCCGGGAGCACGGCCTCGGCGGCGACGGCCTCCGTGACGGTCTCCGTGGCGGACTCCGTGTTCTCGGCGCCGTCCTCCGGGGCTTCGGTTTCCTCGGTGAACGCTGTGGCCGACGGGGCTTCCTCGATGATCGTGTGCGCGTTGGTGCCGCTGATCCCGAAGGAGGAGATCCCGGCCCGGCGCGGCTGGTCCGACACGGGCCAGGGCGTGGTCTCGGTCAGCAGCCGTACGGCGCCCGCCGACCAGTCGACGTGCGGGGACGGCGCGTCGACGTGCAGCGTGCGCGGGAGTTCGCCGTGGCGCATGGCCATGACCATTTTGATGATGCCGGCCACGCCGGCCGCGGCCTGGGTGTGGCCGATGTTGGACTTGATCGAGCCCAGCCACAGCGGCTTGTCGTCGGTACGGCCCTGCCCGTACGTCGCGAGCAGCGCCTGGGCCTCGATCGGGTCGCCGAGGCGCGTGCCCGTGCCGTGCGCCTCCACGGCGTCGACCTGGGCGGTGGTCAGCTGTGCGGCGGCCAGGGCCTGGCGGATCACCCGCTGCTGCGAGGGGCCGTTGGGGGCGGTCAGGCCGTTGGAGGCGCCGTCCTGGTTGACGGCGGAGCCGCGCACGACGGCGAGCACCTCGTGCCCGTTGCGGCGGGCGTCCGAGAGGCGCTCCACCAGCAGCAGGCCGGCGCCCTCGCCCCAGCCCGTGCCGTCGGCGCCGGCGGCGAAGGCCTTGCAGCGGCCGTCCGGTGCCAGTCCGCGCTGGCGGCTGAAACCGACGAAGGTGGCGGGGCCGACCATCGCGGTGACGCCGCCCGCCACGGCCAGCGAGCACTCGCCGTTGCGCAGTGACTGAACGGCCAGGTGCAGGGCGACCAGTGACGACGAGCAGGCCGTGTCGACCGTGACGGCCGGTCCTTCGAGGCCGAACGTGTAGGCCACACGGCCGGAGGCGACGCTGCCCGAGGTGCCGGTGCCCAGATAGCCCTCAAGGTCTTCCGGGGAGTTCTGCAGGGCGGCGAGGAACTCGTGGTTCATCACTCCGGCGAACACGCCGGTCCGGCTCCCTGCCAGCGAGGCGGCGTCGATGCCGGCCCGCTCGAAGAGTTCCCAGGACGTCTCCAGCAGCAGCCGCTGCTGGGGGTCCATGGCGAGCGCCTCACGGGGCGAGATCCCGAAGAGTCCGGCGTCGAACTGCGCCAGGTCCCGCAGGAACGCGCCCTCGCGGGCGTAGCTGGTCCCGCGGTTCTCCGGGTCCGGGTCGTAGAGCGCGTCCAGGTCCCAGCCGCGGTCGGCGGGGAACTCGGAGACGGTGTCCTGTCCGCCGGCGACCAATTCCCACAGGTCCTCGGGCGAGTTGACGCCTCCCGGGTAGCGGCAGCTCATCCCGATGATGGCCACCGGCTCCCCGGCGGCGTCCTCGTAGTCACGAAGGCGCCGCCGGGTCTCCTGGAGATCTGCGGTGACTCGCTTCAGGAAATAGCGGAGCTTGTCCTCGTTCGCCACCGAAATCGTCCCTCACCCTTGCGGAGAATTACCGGAATTCGGCAAGGGGTCACTGGGACGCACCGGAACCGGAACGGTCAGGAGATCCCGAATTCCTTGCCGAGCAGATCGAATACTTCGTCGTCCGTGGCCGATTCCAGATCGCTGCCCGTTCCAGGGCCTTCCGGTACCGGCGCCTTGCCGGATTCACCGGCAATCGCCAATACGGCCTGGAGCTTTGACAGGATCCGGTCGCGAGCTTCACTCTCTGACAACTTCGTGACCAATTCTTGTTCGACCCTGTCCAGGTCAGCAAGTAGGGAATCCACTAGGGCTGGTTCGGCCGCCCCGGCCGTCTCCGTGAGCACGTGACGGGCCAGGAGAGCGGGCGTCGGATAGTCGAAGACCAGCGTCGCGGGGAGCTTCAGCCCGGTCGCCTTGTTCAGCCGGTTACGCAGTTCCACGGCCGTGAGGGAGTCGAATCCCAGGTCCTGGAAGGCGTGTTCCGGCCGGACGGCGTGGGCCGACGCGTGGCCCAGGACCGCGGCCACCTCCGCCCGGACCAGGTCCTCGACCGCCTTGCCCCGCTCGGCCTCCGGCAGCACCTCCAGGCGGTCGGCCAGCGAGGACACGGACTGCGAGGCAGCGGCCTGGGCCGCCCCCCTCCGGGCCGTGGCCGGCACGAGCGCGCGCAGCACCGCCGGCGCTTCACCGGCGCGCAGCGCACCGGTGTCGATGCGCACCGGTGCGAGCACCGCCGTATCCGAAGCCAGTGCCGCGTCGAACAGCCGCAGCCCCTCCTCCGGCGGCAGCGGCAACACGCCGCTGCGCGCCATCCGCGCCCGGTCGGCCCCGGCGAGGCCGTCCGTCATCGCACCGGACTGCTCCCACACGCCCCAGGCCAGCGAAATGGCGGGCAGACCCTGGGCGTGACGGTACGCGGAGAAGGCGTCGAGGAAGGAATTCGCCGCCGCGTAGCTCGCCTGACCGGCGCTGCCGACCATTCCGGCGACGGACGAGAACACCACGAACGCGGCCAGGTCCATTTCCCGGGTGCAGTCGTGCAGATTCAGCACGGCGTCCACCTTGGGCCGGAACACCTCCCGCAGCCTCTCCGGTGTGACCGAGGCGACGACTCCGTCGTCGAGAACACCCGCGGTGTGCACGACCGCCGACAGCGGATCGCCACCGAGCCCGTCCAGCATTCCGGAAACGGCTTCCCGGTCGGCCACGTCGCAGGCCGCCCAGGTGACTTCGGCGCCCCATGCGGCCAGCTCGGCCTCCAGCTCGGCCGCTCCCGGCGCCTCCGCGCCCCGGCGGCTCGCCAGCAGGAGCCGGCGCACCTTGTGCTCCGACACCAGGTGCCGGGCGACCAGCGCGCCCAGCGACCCGGAGGCACCGGTCACGAGGACGGTGCCGTCGGCGAGGTCCGGCACGTCTCCGCCGTCGGCGGCGGCCCCCGCGGCCTTCGTCAGGCGCGGTACGAACACGTCCTGACCGCGCACCGCGAACTGCGGCTCACCGGAAGCGACCGCGGCAGGCAGCACGCCCATAGCCGCCTCCACGTCCTCGGCCTCCACCAGCACGATCCGGTCCGGGTTCTCCGACTGCGCGGACCGCACCAGACCCCACACCGCAGCGTGAGCCAGATCCCCGGGACGGGTCACCAGCGCCAGCCGCCCCGGACGCTCCTCCGCCAGCCACCACTGCACCAGCTCCAGGACCTCGCTCGCGATGGCGTGCACCCGCTCGGCGGTGTGCGCACCGGAGCCGGACCCGGCCTCGGACCCTGCCGGGCACGGCACGACCGCGACATCAGGAAGGGCCGGTTCGGCGGACAGAGCGGTCAGGTCGGCGTAAGCCCGTACGGCACTCGGCGCGTCGAGCCCGGCAGCAGCCTCAGTGAGAGCCACCGGCTGCCACGCGAGGCCGAACAGCGAGTCGTCGGCACGCCCGCCGGCGCCGCCCGCCTTGAGCAGCTGCTCCCGCGACACCGGGCGCAGCGACAGCGAGCCGACCGTGGCCACCAGGCCACCGGCGGCATCGGCCACGGTCAGCGACACCGCGTCGGTGCCCGTCCGCGAGATGCCGACCCGCAGCGTCGTCGCTCCGGCGGCCCGGACACTCACATCGGACCAGGCGAAGGGCAGCAGCGGCCCGTCGCCGACGGGAACGAGCCCGCCCGCGCCGATCGCGTGGAGCGCCGCGTCCAGCAGCGCCGGGTGCAGAGCGAACGCGCCCGCTTCCGTGCCCTCGGGCAGGGCGACCTCGGCGAGGACGTCGTCCCCGCTGCGCCACACCGACCGCAGCCCCTGGAAGACCGGGCCGTAGCCCAGGCCGAGTTCGGCCAGGCCCTCGTAGAACCCCGCCAGATCGACGGCCTCCGCGCCCGCCGGCGGCCACGCGCCGACGTCCGCACCGTGCGACGGCTCGGACGGCACATCCGTGAGGAAGCCGACCGCGTGCCGCACCCACGGCGCCTCGTCCGGAGCGTCCTCCAGCCGCGAGTGCACGCTCAGCGCGCGCCGGCCCGGCTCCTCCTCTGCACCGACCCACACCTGCACGGCCACACCGCCGCGCTCCGGGACGACCAGCGGCGCTTCCAGCGTCAGGTCCTCGATCTGCGCACAACCGGCCTCGTCGCCCGCACGCACCGCCAGCTCCACGAGCGCGGTACCCGGCAGCAGCACCGTGCCCATGACCGTGTGGTCGGCGAGCCAGGGGTGGGTCTTGAGCGAGAGCCGCCCGGTGACCAGGTACCCGCCGGCGCCCGGCAGCGCGACCGCCGCACCCGCCAACGGGTGCTCGGCCGCACCCAGCCCGAGCCCGGTGGCAGCAGCACTGCCCGTGAACTCCTCGGGCACCTCCAGCCAGAACCGCTCGTACTGGAAGGCGTACGTCGGCAGGTCGACGCGACGGGCACCCGGGAAGAGCGCCTGCCAATCCGGGGACACGCCGTGCGTGTGCAGTTCGGCGAGCGCGGTGACGACGGCCTGCGGCTCGGGACGATCGGCCCGTACGACCGGGACGGTGACCACGTCGCCGTCCAGGCAGCCCTGGGTGAGGGCGCTGAGGACGCCGCCGGGGCCGATCTCGACGAAGGTCGTGACGCCCAGGTCGTGCAGGGTCTGCACGCCGTCGGCGAAACGGACCGCCTCTCGGACGTGGCGGACCCAGTACTCCGGGGTGTAGGGCTCGGCGAGACGGCCGGTGAGGTTGGAGACCACCGGGATCCGCGGCTCGCTGAAGGACAGACCGCTCACGACCTCGGCGAAGTCGGCCAGCATGGGGTCCATCAGCGGCGAGTGGAAGGCGTGGCTGACCTTCAGGCGGGACGTCTTACGACCCTGCTGCTTGAAGAGCTCACCGATCGCGACAGCAGCGTCCTCCGCGCCGGAGACCACGACAGACTGCGGGCCGTTGATCGCCGCAATGCCGACCTCGTCGGTGAGGTTCGGCAGGACCTCGTCCTCGGTGGCCTGGATCGCTACCATCGCACCGCCCGCAGGCAGCGCCTGCATCAACGCAGCACGCGCGGACACCAGCTTCGCCGCATCGGCGAGGGACAGCACACCCGCCACATGAGCCGCGGCGATTTCGCCAACGGAGTGACCAGCCACGTAATCCGGCCGGATCCCCCACGACTCAAGCAGCCGGAACAGCGCCACCTCGATCGCGAAAAGGGCGGGCTGGGTGCACCCGGTCTGGTGAAGCGTTTCCGCATCCACATCCACCGGGGCGTCCAGCAGGCCGCACACCTCGTCGTAAGCCGCAGCGAACACCGGATAGGCCGCGTACAGCTCACGCCCCATCCCGATCCGCTGCGAACCCTGACCCGAGAACAAGAACCCGACCTTGCCCCCGGCACCCGTCTCGCCCTCGACGACCCGGGCGGACGGGGACCCTGCGGCCAGCGCACGGAGCCCTTCCAGGAGTTCGTCCCGGCTCTCCCCCACGACGGCGGCTCGGTGTTCCATGGCCGAGCGCGTGGTGGCGAGCGAGAAGCCGACGTCGGCCGGCTGCAGATCCGTCGCCGCGTCGGAGAGGGACAGCAGGCGTTCCGCCTGTGCCCGCAGCGCCGCCTCGGTCCTGCCCGACAGCACCCACGGCACGACCACGTCAGACACCGGAGACGGCGACTTTTCGGCGGCAACAGGCGCCTGCTCGACGATCACGTGGGCGTTGGTGCCGCTGATGCCGAAGGACGACACCGCTGCTCGCCGCGGCAGGTCGCCCGCGGGCCACTCCACCGCCTCGGTGAGCAGGCGCACCGCACCCGCGGACCAGTCGACGTGCGGCGTCGGCTCGTCGACGTGCAGCGTCCGCGGCAGCACACCGTGCCGCATCGCCATCACCATCTTGATCACACCGCCGACGCCCGCAGCCGCCTGCGAGTGGCCGATGTTGGACTTCAGCGAGCCCAGCCACAGCGGCCGGTCGCCGTCCCGCTCTTGGCCGTACGTGGCGAGCAGCGCCTGCGCCTCGATCGGGTCACCCAGCTTCGTACCCGTGCCGTGCGCTTCGACCGCGTCGACCTGATCCGAGGACAGGCCCGCGTTCGCGAGCGCCTGCCGGATCACGCGCTGCTGGGAAGGACCGTTGGGCGCGGTCAGACCGTTGGACGCACCGTCCTGGTTCACCGCGGTACCGCGGACCACCGCCAGCACCTGGTGCCCGTTGCGCCGGGCATCGGAGAGCCGCTCCACGAGCAGCATGCCCGCGCCCTCGGCCCAGCCCGTACCGTCCGCACCCGCGGCGAACGCCTTGCATCGCCCGTCGGCTGACAGGCCGCGCTGACGGCTGAACTCTACGAACGTCGAGGGAGTCGCCATGACCGTGACGCCGCCGACGAGGGCCATCGAGCACTCGCCGGTGCGCAGGGCCTGAGTTGCCAGGTGCAGGGCCACCAGGGACGACGAGCAGGCCGTGTCGACCGTGACCGCCGGGCCTTCGAGGCCGAAGGTGTACGAGACGCGGCCCGACGCGATGCTGCCCGCGCTGCCGCTGCCCAGGTAGGCGTCCATGCCCTCCGGAGCCGTCTTCACCCGCCCGCCGTAGTCGTGGTACATCACGCCGGCGAAGACACCGGTCCTGCTGCCCCGCACCGAGGCCGGGTCGATGCCGGCCCGCTCGAACGCCTCCCACGACGTCTCCAGCAGCAGCCGCTGCTGCGGGTCCATCGCCAGCGCCTCACGCGGCGAGATCCCGAAGAAGGCGGGGTCGAACTCGGCCGCCTCGTGGAGGAAGCCGCCGTGGCGCACGGAGGACTTGCCGGAGCGGTCGGGGTCGGGGTCGTAGAGGTTCTCGACGTCCCAGCCGCGGTCCTCGGGGAAGCCGGTGATCGCGTCGCCGCCGGAGGCGACGAGGCGCCACAGGTCTTCGGGCGACCGCACGTCACCGGGGAAGCGGCAGGCCATGCCCACGATCGCGATCGGCTCGTCCGTCCCGGCGACCGCGGCGACCGCGGCCTCGGTCTGCTCCTGGACGCCCAGCGTCTCGGCCAGCAGGAAGCGGGCGAGCGCGGCGGGTGTCGGGTGGTCGAAGACCATGGTCGCGGGGAGCCGCAGCCCGGTCGCCGTGTTCAGGCGGTTGCGCAGTTCCACCGAGGTGAGGGAGTCGAAACCGGCGTCCTGGAAGGCGTGTTCCGGCTGGACGGCCTGGACCGAGGCGTGCCCGAGAACGGCTGCGACCTCGGTACGGACCAGGTCCAGCACCACCTGCTCGCGCTCGGCCTCCGGCAGCCCGGCCAGCCGCTCACCCAGCGATCCCTTCGGCCCGGTCTGCGCCGCGCGCCGCGCGGTGCCCCGCACGGGGCCGCGCAGCCCTCGCAGCACCGCGGGCGCCGTGCCCTGCAGGCCGCCGAGGTCCAGCCGCAGCGGAGCGACGGTCGCCCGGTCCAGGGCCAGTGCCGCGTCGAACAGCCGCAGGCCCTCGTCGACGGCTATCGGGGCCAGGCCCACGCGCTTGAGCCGGGTGAGGTCCGCCTGGTCGAGCCGGTCGGCCATGCCGCTGCCCTGCTCCCACAGGCCCCACGCCAGCGAGGTCGCG
This sequence comes from Streptomyces telluris, assembly GCF_024519335.1. Lineage (NCBI taxonomy): Bacteria > Bacillati > Actinomycetota > Actinomycetes > Kitasatosporales > Streptomycetaceae > Streptomyces > Streptomyces telluris. The sequence continues at coordinate 98,022 of NZ_JANIID010000012.1, read as the reverse complement.
GGGAGGCCCTGGGTACGGCGAGCCTCGGCGAAGGCGTCGAGGAAGGTGTTCGCCGCCGCGTAGTTGCCCTGCCCGGCGCTGCCCAGGATTCCGGACACCGAGGAGAAGACCACGAACGCCGACAGGTCGCTCGTCAGCTCGTGGAGGTTCAGCACGGCGTCGACCTTGGGGCGCAGCACCGCGTCCATGCGCTCCGGGGTCAGGGCGGCGATCACGCCGTCGTCGAGGACGCCGGCCGTGTGCACCACGGCCGTCACCGGTGTGGCGGCCAGCACGCCGGCGAGGGCGTCGCGGTCGGCCGCATCGCAGGCTGCCCAGCGCACCTCGGCGCCCCAAGCGGCCAGCTCGGCCTCCAGCTCGACCGCGCCGGGGGCGGCCGCGCCGCGCCGGCTGAGCAGCAGCAGGCTGCGGACACCGTGGGCGGCGACCAGGTGGCGGGCGACGAGCCCGCCCAGTGCACCGGACGCACCGGTCAGCAGGACAGGGCCGGCACCGAAGTCCGGCGTGCCGGCGTCCGTGCCGGTGGTCCCGGTGGCCTTCGCCAGGCGCGGTACGAACACGTCCTGGCCGCGCACCGCGAACTGCGGCTCACCGGAAGCGACCGCGGAAGGCAGCACACGCATCGCCGCCTCCACGTCCTCGGCCTCCACCAGCACGATCCGGTCCGGGTTCTCCGACTGCGCGGACCGCACCAGACCCCACACCGCAGCGTGAGCCAGGTCCCCGGGACGGGTCACCAGCGCCAGCCGCGCCGGACGCTCCTCCGCCAGCCACCACTGCACCAGCTCCAGCACGGCATGGGTGACTTCGCGGACCCGGGCGGCCGTGTCCTCGCCGGCCCCGGTCGGGCACGGGACGGCAACGACGTCCGGTGCCTGTGCCCCATCCGTTTCTGTTTCCGGTTCCGGTTTCGGTTCCGGCTCCCGCAGTGCGTCGAAGTCCGTGAAGGACTCGATCACCAGCGCGTCGGAGTCGGATGCGGCGGGCAGCGTGAACGGCGTCCACTCCAGCCCGAACAACCGGTCACCGTCACCGGCACCGCGCAGCTGCTCCGCCGATACGGCACGCAGCGACAGCGACTCGACCGAGGCCACCGGATCACCGGCGCCGTCGGCCACAGCCAGCGTCACCGAACCGTTGCCCGTCCGCGACAGCTTCACCCGCACCATGGCCGCACCGGCCGCCTGAAGAGCGACACCGGACCATGCGAACGGCAGGACCGGCCCGTCGTCCAGCGAGACCAGCCCACCGGCGGCCAGGGCGTGCAGAGCAGCGTCCAGCAGCGCCGGATGCAGAGCAAACGTGCCCGCTTCCGTGCCCTCGGGCAGGGCGACCTCGGCGAGGACGTCGTCCCCGCTGCGCCACACCGACCGCAGCCCCTGGAAGACCGGCCCGTACTCCAGACCCGCGGCAGCCACGTCCGCGTAGAACGAGGTCAGATCAACGGCCTCCGCGTGTACGGGCGGCCAGGCGCCGACGTCCACGGCGGGCGGCGCCTCGGCCGAGGACAGCACACCCGTCGCGTGCCGCACCCAGGAACCGTCCGCGACGCGCGAGTGCACGCTCAGCTGCCGCCGGCCGGACTCGTCCTCCGAGCCGAGCGCCACCTGAAGGGTGACGCCGCCGCGCTCGGGCACGACCAGGGGCAGTTCCAGCGTGAGGTCTTCGATCCATCCGCAGCCGGCCTCGTCGCCCGCCCGGACCGCCAGCTCGACGAACGCGGTGCCGGGCAGCAGAACGGTCCCGTTCACGGCGTGGTCGGAGAGCCACGGGTGGCTTTCGAGGGAGAGCAGCCCGGTGAGCAGGAACCCGTCGCTGTCGGCGGTCGCGATCGCGGCACCGAGCAGCGGGTGGTCCGCCGCCCCCAGACCGGCCGCCCGGACGTCACCGGGGGCCTGGGGTACGTCAAGCCAGTAGCGCTCGCGCTGGAACGCGTACGTGGGCAGGTCGACGCGACGGGCACCCGGGAAGAGCGCCTGCCAGTCCGGGGAGACCCCGTGGGTGTGCAGCCGGCCGACAGCGGTGACGATGGCGTGCGGCTCGGGGCGGTCGGCACGCAGGGCGGGGACGGTGACGACGTCGTCGTCCAGGCAGCCCTGGGCGAGGGCGCTGAGGACGCCGCCGGGGCCGATCTCCACGAACGTCGTGACGCCCAGGTCGTGCAGGGTCTGCACACCGTCGGCGAAACGGACCGCCTCGCGGACGTGGCGGACCCAGTACTCGGCGGTGTACGACTCGGCCAGGCTGCCCGTGAGGTTGGAGACCACCGGGATCTGCGGCTCGCTGAAGGTCAGACCGCGGACGACCTCGGCGAAGTCCTCCAGCATCGGGTCCATCAGCGGCGAATGGAAGGCATGGCTGACCTTCAGTCGCGATGTCTTACGACCTTGACCGGCAAAGATCTCACCAATCGCGGTGACCGCGTCCTCGGCACCGGAGACCACGACAGACTGCGGGCCGTTGATCGCCGCAATGCCGACCCCGTCGGTCAGATGCGGCAGCACCTCGTCCTCGGTCGCCTGAACCGCCACCATCGCACCACCCGCAGGCAGCGCCTGCATCAACGCAGCACGCGCCGACACCAACTTCGCCGCGTCCGCGAGCGACAGCACCCCAGCCACATGAGCAGCCGCAATCTCACCAACAGAGTGACCGGCCACATAATCCGGCCGTACACCCCACGACTCCAGCAGCCGGAACAGCGCCACCTCAACAGCAAACAACGCAGGCTGCGTCGAACCCGTCTGGTGAAGCGTTTCCGTATCGACATCCACCGGGGCGTCCAGCAGCGCACACACCTCGTCGTAAGCGGCAGCGAACACCGGGTACGCCGCGTACAGCTCACGCCCCATCCCCAGCCGCTGCGAACCCTGACCCGAGAACAAGAACCCGACCTTGCCCCCGGCAGGACCACTCACCGCGTCAGCACCGGAAGCAACCGCCTCCAGCCCCCGCCGGAGCTCCACGAGGTCACTGCCCACGACCACCGCACGGTGCTCCAGCGCCGCGCGCGACGTGGCCAGTGAGAAGCCCACATCTCCCGGCCGGGCCGCCCCGGCGCCCTCAGCGTCCATGAACGCCAGCAGCCGGTCCGCCTGGTCCCGCAGCGCGGCCTCGCTCTTCGCCGACAGCACCCACGGCACCACCGCATCCGAGGCCGCGTCCGAAACCGGAGTCGGCGACGGCGTGACCGTGGCCGTGGCCGTGGCCGTGGCAGGCGCCTGCTCGACGATCACGTGCGCATTCGTTCCGCTCACACCGAACGAGGACACTGCCGCTCGCCGCGGCGCGTCGCCCTCAGGCCACTCCATCGCCTCGGTCAGCAGCCGCACCTCACCCGCCGACCAGTCGACGTGCGGCGTCGGCTCGTCCGCGTGCAGCGTCCGCGGCAGCACACCGTGCCGCATCGCCATCACCATCTTGATCACACCGCCGACGCCCGCAGCCGCCTGCGCGTGACCGATGTTGGACTTCAGCGAGCCCAGCCACAGCGGCCGGTCACTGTCCCGCTCTTGGCCGTACGTGGCGAGCAGCGCCTGCGCCTCGATCGGGTCACCCAGCTTGGTGCCCGTTCCGTGCGCTTCGACCGCGTCGACCTGGTCCGAGGACACGCCGGCGTTCGCGAGCGCCTGCCGGATCACCCGCTGCTGTGCCGGACCGTTCGGGGCGGTCAGACCGTTGGACGCACCGTCCTGGTTCACCGCGGTGCCGCGAACGACGGCCAGCACCTGGTGCCCGTTGCGCCGGGCATCGGAGAGCCGCTCCACGAGCAGCATGCCCGCGCCCTCGGCCCAGCCCGTACCGTCCGCGCCGGCCCCGAAGGCCTTGCAGCGGCCGTCGGCCGACAGGCCGCGCTGGCGGCTGAACTCCACGAACACGGACGGTCCGGCCATCACCGTGACGCCGCCGACGAGGGCCATCGAGCACTCGCCGCTCCTCAGGGCCTGGGTCGCCAGGTGCAGCGCCACCAGGGACGACGAGCAGGCCGTGTCGACCGTGACCGCCGGGCCTTCGAGGCCGAAGGTGTACGAGACGCGCCCCGAAGCGACGCTGCCCGCGCTGCCGTTGACGAGGTAGCCCTCGAGGCCGGCCGGCGAGGTGTGCACGCGGCCGCCGTAGTCGTGGTACATCACGCCGGCGAAGACGCCGGTCCTGCTGCCCCGCACCGAGGCCGGGTCGATGCCGGCCCGCTCGAACGCCTCCCACGACGTCTCCAGCAGCAGCCGCTGCTGCGGGTCCATCGCCAGCGCCTCACGCGGCGAGATCCCGAAGAACTCGGCGTCGAAGTCCGCCGCGTCGTGCAGGAAGCCGCCTTCTCGGGTGTAGCTGGTGCCCCACTGATCGGGGTTCGGGTCGTAGAGCTTCTCCACGTCCCAGCCGCGGTCCTCGGGGAAGCCCGACACCGCGTCGCGCCCGGAGAACACCAGCTGCCACAGGTCTTCGGGCGACTGCACGCCGCCGGGGTAGCGGCAGGCCATGCCCACGATGGCGATCGGCTCGTCCGCCGCGCCGGTGGCAGTGGCGACGGCCGCCGGTGCGGCCGCCACCTCGCCGGAGCCGGCGGCTTCGGCGGTGAGGAAGCGGGCGAGGGTGAGCGGGTTCGGGTAGTCGAAGATCAGTGTGGCGGGCAGGCGCATGCCGACGGCCGCGTTGAGACGGTTGCGCAGTTCGACGGCGGTCAGCGAATCGAACCCGATGTCCTTGAACGAGTCGTCCGCGCCGACCGCCTGTGCGCCGGCGTGCCCGAGCACGGTGGCGACCTCGGTACGCACCAGGTCCAGCACCACCTGCTCGCGCTCGGCCTCCGGCAGCCCGGCCAGCCGCTGACCCAGCGACCCCTTCGGTGCGGCCTGCGCCGCCGATGCCGTGCGCCGGACCGGCGCGACCCTGACCAGGCCGCGGAGGACCGCCGGTACCGGCTGCCCCTGTCCGTCGCGGAAGGCGGAGGTGTCGAGCCGGATCGGAACGACGGCCGCCCGCCCGGAGGCCAGGGCCGCGTCGAACATCCGCAGGCCGTCCGCCGACGGGATCGCGGCGAGGCCCATGCGCTTGATGCGCGTGAGATCGGTGTGGTCGAGGCTGCCGGTCATCGCGCTCTCGCTGTCCTGCGCCCACAGGCCCCAAGCCAGCGAGGTGGCGGGCAGGCCCTGGGCACGGCGGTGCTCGGCGAGGGCGTCGAGGAAGGTGTTGGCGGCGGCGTAGTTCCCCTGGCCCGGCGTGCCGAGGGTGCCCGCCACGGAGGAGAAGAGCACGAACGCGGACAGGTCGCCGGACAGCTCGCCGGCCAGTTCGTGCAGGTTCAGCGCCGCGTCCACCTTGGGGCGGAACACGCCGTCCAGCCGCTCGGGCGTCAGCGAACCGACGATCCCGTCGTCCAGGACGCCGGCGGTGTGGATGATCGCGGACAGGCTCCGCCCGGCCAGGAGTTCGCGGACGGCGTCGCGGTCGGCCACGTCGCAGGCGGCCCAGGTGACCTCGGCGCCCTGCGCGGTCAGGTCGGCGGCGAGTTCGGCCGCACCAGGTGCGTCCCCACCGCGGCGGCTGACGAGCAGCAGACTGCGGACACCGTGCTCGGCGACCAGGTGCCGGGCGAACAGTCCGCCCAGCCCGCCCGACGCGCCGGTCAGCAGGACGGTGCCGGAACCGAGATCGGGGAGCTCCGTCTTCGTCTCCGTGTCCGTCTCTGTGCCCGTCTCCGTGGCCGAAGCGGCGACGCGTACCAGCCTCGGCACCAGGACCTCGCCCGCGCGCACCGCGGCCTGCGGCTCGCCGGAGGCGATCAGGCCGGGCATCACCCGGGCAAGACCGGCGTCGTCGTCACCGCTGTCGGCGTCAGTTTCCACGACCACGATGCGGTCGGGGTTCTCGCTCTGCGCCGAGCGCACCAGCCCGCGGACCGCCGACTGGGCGAGGTCTCCCGTACGCATCACGAGCACCAGCCGCGACGGGCGTTCCTCGGCCAGCCACCACTGCACCAGCTCCAGCACGGCGTACGTGACCTCGCGGACCCGGGTGGCGGTGTCCGTACCGGCCCCCGTCGGGCACGGCACGACCACGACATCGGCATCGGCATCGGCATCAGCGTCGGCGGCCCGCAGCGCGGCGAGGTCCTCGTACGTCTCGATCCTCATGCCGTCCGGCGCGGCCGGCAGGCCGACCGGTGTCCACTCCAGGCCGAAGACCGAGTCGTCGCCACCGGAACCGGCGCGCAGCTGGTCGGCAGCGACCGGGCGCAGCGTCAGGGAGTCGATCTGTGCGACCGGCTCGCCGGTGCCGTCGGCCAGCACCAGCGACACCGTGGAGGTGCCGGTGCCGGTGCCGGTGCCGGCGCGGGAGACCTTCACCCGCAGGGCGGAGGCTCCGGCGGCCGCCAGGCGCACGCCGCTCCAGGCGAACGGCAGCAGGCCGTTCCCCGTTCCGGCCTCGGGCTCGACCGCTCCCAGCCAGACGGTGTGCAGGGCGGCGTCGAAAAGGGCTGGATGCAGGCCGTACGCGCTCGCGCCCGTCCGCTCGGCGCCGGGCAGTTCCACCTCGGCGAAGAAGTCGTCCCCGCTCCGCCACGCGGCGCGCAGCCCCTGGAAGACGGGGCCGTAGTCCAGCGCCATGCCCGCGAGGCGGTCGTAGAAGCCGTCGACGTCGATCGGTTCGGCGCCCGCGGGCGGCCATGCGGCGAGCGAACCCTGCACCGGGCCCGGGGCGACGGCCAGGAAGCCGGACGCGTGCCGGACCCACGTCCGCTCGGACTCGTCCTCGTGGGCGTACGCGTCCCCGTCGTCGATCCGCGAGTGCACGGTCAGCGGCCTGCGGCCGGAGCCGTCGTCGGCGCCGACGCGCACCTGCAGGGCGACGCCGCCGCGCCCGGGCACGAGCAGCGGGGTCTCCAGCGTCAGCTCTTCCAGCAGGTCGCAGCCCACGGCGTCGGCAGCGGTGATCGCCAGCTCGACGAACGCGGTTCCCGGCAGCAGGGCGACCCCGTTCACGGCGTGGTCCACCAGCCACGGGTGCGTGTGCGCCGAGAGCCGTCCGGTGAGCAGGTGCCCGTCGCCGTCGGCCAGCGGCACGGCGGCGCCGAGCAGCGGGTGGCCGGCCTCGCCCTGGCCCACCGCGCGCATGTCACCGGCGGAGGCCGGAGCGTCGAGCCAGTAGCGCTCGCGCTGGAAGGCGTACGTGGGCAGGGCGGTGCGCCGGGCGCCGGGGAAGAAGGCGTGCCAGTCCACCTCGACGCCGCAGACGTGCAGCTGGGCGTACGCAGTGGTGATCGCCTGGGGCTCGGGGCGGTCGGCGCGGAGGACGGGGACGGTGACGACGTCGTCACCTTCGCCGTCGAGGCAGCCCTGGGCGAGGGCGCTCAGAACGCCGCCGGGGCCGATCTCCACGAACGTCGTCACGCCCAGCTCGTGCAGGGTCCGGACGCCGTCGGCGAAGCGCACGGCCTCGCGGACGTGGCGGACCCAGTACTCGGCGGTGTACGGCTCGGCGAGTCGGCCCGTGAGGTTGGAGACCACCGGAATCCGCGGCTCGCTGAACGACAGACCCCGGACGACCTCGGCGAAGTCCTCCAGCATCGGATCCATCAACGGCGAATGGAAAGCGTGGCTCACCTTCAACCGGGACGTCTTACGACCCTGCTGCTTGAAGAGCTCACCGATCGCGACAGCAGCGTCCTCCGCACCGGAAACCACGACAGACTGCGGGCCGTTGATCGCCGCAATACCGACCCCGTCGGTCAGGTGCGGCAGGACCTCGTCCTCGGTCGCCTGAACGGCCACCATCGCACCACCCGCAGGCAGCGCCTGCATCAACGCAGCACGCGCCGACACCAGCTTCGCCGCGTCCGCGAGCGACAGCACACCCGCCACATGAGCAGCCGCAATCTCACCAACAGAGTGACCGGCCACGTAATCCGGCCGCACACCCCACGACTCAAGCAGCCGGAACAGCGCCACCTCGACAGCGAACAACGCAGGCTGAGTGCACCCGGTCTGATGAAGCGTTTCCGCATCCACATCCACCGGTGCGTCCAGCAGCCCGCACACCTCGTCGTACGCCGCAGCAAACACCGGATAGGCCGCGTACAGCTCACGCCCCATCCCCAGCCGCTGCGACCCCTGCCCCGAGAACAAGAACCCGACCTTGTCCGCCGGGTGCGCGCGCCCCGCAACGACGTTGGCCGCCGCTTCTCCCGCTGCCAGGGCCTCCAGCCCCGCCCGCAGTTCGGCCGCGTCGGTGCCGATCACCGCGGCCCGGTGGTCGAGCGCCGATCGCGTCGTGGCCGACGAGAATCCGGCGTCGACCGGCGAGACGTCGTCGGCGGCGTAGGCCAGCAGACGCTCGGCCTGGGCCCGCAGCGCCGCCTCGCTCTTCGCCGACAGCACCCACGGCACGGGCACGGGTCGGTGTTCCCCGGCCGGCTCGGCCGCGGCCTCCGCGGGCGCCTCCTCGATGATCGTGTGCGCGTTGGTGCCGCCGATGCCGAAGGACGACACCGCGGCCCGGCGCGGCAGGTCGCCCGCGGGCCACTCCACCGCCTTGGTGAGCAGGCGCACCGCGCCCGCCGACCAGTCCACGTGCGCGGTCGGCTCGTCCACGTGCAGCGTCTGCGGCAGCATGCCGTGCTGCATCGCCAGCACCATCTTGATCACGCCGGCGACACCCGCCGCGGCTTGCGTGTGGCCGATGTTGGACTTGACCGAGCCCAGCCACACCGGCCGGTCGTCGGAGTGCTCCTGGCCGTACGTGGCGAGGAGCGCCTGCGCCTCGATCGGGTCACCCAGCTTGGTGCCCGTGCCATGCGCCTCGACGGCGCCGACGTCGGCGGGCGTGAGTCCGGCGGAGGCCAGGGCCTGCCGGATGACGCGCTGCTGCGAGGGACCGTTGGGCGCGGTGAGGCCGTTGGATGCGCCGTCCTGGTTGACGGCGGAGCCCCGTACGACGGCCAGCACCTGGTGTCCGTGGCGCTGGGCGTCGGACAACCGCTCCACCAGCAGCAGGCCGACGCCTTCGCCCCAGCCGGTGCCGTCGGCCCCGGCCGCGAACGCTTTGCAGCGGCCGTCCGCCGACAGGCCGCGCTGACGGCTGAACTCCACGAAGAGGTCCGGCGTGGTCATGACGGTGACGCCGCCGACCAGGGCCATGGTGCACTCGCCGCTCCGCAGTGCCTGCGCGGCGAGGTGGAGGGCCACGAGCGAGGACGAGCAGGCCGTGTCGACCGTGACCGCCGGGCCCTCGAGGCCGAACGTGTAGGAGATGCGGCCGGAGACGACCGACGCCGCCTTGCCGGTGAGCGCGTACCCCTCGATCTCCTCGGGCGCGTTGCGCAGCCCGTTGGCGTAGTCCTGGCCGTTGGTGCCGATGAAGACGCCGGTGCGGCTGGCACGGACGGACGCCGGGGCGATGCCGGCGCGCTCGAAGGCCTCCCACGCGGTCTCCAGCAGCAGCCGCTGCTGCGGGTCCATGGCCAGCGCCTCGCGCGGCGAGATCCCGAAGAGGCCGGCGTCGAAGCGGTCGGCGCCCTGGATGAAGCCGCCCTCACGCGCATAGGTCCTGCCGGACCGGTCGGGGTCGGGGTCGTAGAGCGAGTCGATGTCCCAGCCGCGGTCGGTGGGGAAGCCGGTCACCGCGTCCCGGCCGGAGCTCAGGAGCTCCCAGAGGTCCTCCGGTGACTGGACGCCGCCCGGGAAGCGGCAGCTCATGCTGACGATCGCGAGGGGCTCGTCGGTCGCTGCTGCGGCCGTCGCCTGCGCGGCTTCCGCGTCCAGCCCGTGCCGGCCGAGGAGTTCCTCGCGCAGGTGGCGGGCGAGTGCGGTGGGGGTCGGGTGGTCGAAGACCAGGGTGGTGGGCAGCTTGAGGCCGGTGGCCGTGTTGAGCCTGTGGCGCAGCTCGACGGCGGTGAGTGAGTCGAAGCCGGTCTCGCGGAACGTCCGGTCGGCCTCGAAGGCGCCCTTGCCCGTGTGGCCGAGCACCGCGGCGGCCTGTTCGCGGACCAGGTCCAGCAGGATGCGGTCCTGCTCCCCCGGCGTACCGCCCAGGAGGCGCCGGCCCAGCGCGGACGCGGGCACATCGGTGCCCTGCGCGGCCCGGGCACGTGCTTCGAGGGCCTTTCGGGCCTCGGGCACGCCCTGCAGCAGCGGGCAGGGGCGGGTGCCGGCGAAGGCCGGGACGAAGCGGTCCCAGTCCACGTCCGCGACGGTCACGGAGGTCTCGCCGTGGGTCAGCGCGCCGTGCAGCACGGAGATCGCGGGAAGGGCCGCGATCGCCCGGACGCCGCGCCGCCGCAGGTGGTCGCCTGCGGCGCCGTCGGCCATGCCTCCGTCCGCCCAGGATCCCCACGCGACGGCGAGCGCGGGCAGGCCCTGCGCGCGGCGCTGCTCGGCGAGGGCGTCGAGGAAGGCGTTCGCGGCACCGTAGGCGCCCTGGCCGCCGTTGCCCCAGACGCCGGTCATCGAGGAGAACATCACGAAGGCGTCGAGGTCGTGACGGTGGTCCTGCGTGAGCTCGTGCAGGTGGAGCGCGGCGTCCACCTTGGGACGCAGCACGTGCTCCAGGCGCTCGGGCGTGAGCGATTCGACCAGGCCGTCGTCGAGGACGCCCGCGGTGTGCACCACGGCGTTCACGGTGTGCCGGCCGAGCAGCTCGGCGAGCGCGGTCCGGTCGGCCGCGTCGCACGCGGCGACGGTGACCCGGGCGCCCAGTTCCTCCAGCTCCGCCTTGAGTTCGGCGGCGCCCGGAGCGTCGGGGCCCCGGCGGCTGGTGAGCAGCAGGTGTTCGGCTCCGGCGGCGGCGAGCCAGCGGGCCACGTGCCCGCCGAGCGCACCGGTGCCACCGGTCACGAGCACGGTGCCGCGCGGCGACCAGGGGGCGTCCACCGGTGCGGCGCTCTGAGGCGCGCGGACGAGACGGCGGCCGGACACGCCGGAGGCGCGCACGGCGAGCTGGTCCTCGTCGGCCTGGGTCAGCAGGCCGGCCAGCCGCTCCAGCGAGCGGGAGTCGAGTGCGGCGGGCAGGTCGACGAGCCCGCCCCAGCGCTGCGGCTGCTCCAGGGCGACGACGCGGCCCAGGCCCCAGATCCGGGCGGAGGCGGGGTCGGTGAGCGGGTCGGAGGTGCCGGTCGACACCGCGCCGCTGGTCAGACACCACAGAGGGGCCTCGATCCCGGCGTCGCCGAGGGCCTGGACGAGGAGAACGAGGCTCTGAAGGTCGTCCGCTCCCGCCTCGGCCCGTGCTTCAGCCCCTGCCGCGGCGAACACGATGCCTGCGGCTTCCCCGTGCCCGGCGTCGGCCAGGGAGCGGGCCAGCGAGTCGCGGTCGGCGTCCTCGTCCACGACGAACGGGACGAGGTCGACGCCGAGTTCCGTCAGTCCGGCGTGGATCGCCGCGGTCCATGCGGTCTCTTCGGGGACCACGTAGAGCCAGGTGCCCGACGGAGCGGCGCCTCCGATGTCACCGAGCGGCTGCCAGGTGATCCGGTAACGCCAGCCGTCGGCGGCGGACTGCTCGCGGCGCTGGCGACGCCAGGCCGACAGCTTGGGCGCGACAACATCCAACTCGTCGGGGGCCAGCCCCAGGAGCGCACCGAGAGAGGCGCGGTCCTCGCTCTCGACGGAGTCCCAGAATTCGGCGTCCATCGCCTCCGGGGCGCCTGCGACGGCCGCCTGAGGCGCATCGAGCCAGTAGCGCTCGCGCTGGAAGGCGTACGTGGGCAGGTCGACGCGGCGGGCGCCGGGGAACAGCGCCTGCCAGTCCGGGGAGATGCCGTGGGTGTGCAGCTGTCCGAGGGCGAGGGTGATCGCCTCCGGCTCGGGACGGTCGGCGCGGAGTGCGGGGACCGTGACAACGGCTTCGTCGTCCAGGCAGCCCTGCGTGAGGGCGCTCAGCACGCCGCCCGGGCCGATCTCCACGAAGGTGGTCACGCCCAGGTCGTGCAGGGTCTGCACACCGTCGGCGAAACGGACCGCCTCGCGGACGTGCCGGACCCAGTACTCCGGGGTGTACGACTCGGCCAGGCGGCCGGTCAGGTTGGACACCACCGGGATCCGCGGCTCGCTGAAGGACAGACCGCTCACGACCTCGGCGAAGTCGGCCAGCATCGGGTCCATCAGCGGCGAGTGGAAGGCGTGGCTCACCTTCAGGCGGGACGTCTTGCGGCCCTGCTGCTTGAAGACCTCGGTGATCGCCGTGACCGCGTCCTCGGCACCGGAGACCACAACGGACTGCGGGCCATTGATCGCCGCAATGCCGACCCCGTCGGTGAGGTGCGGCAGGACTTCCTCCTCGGTGGCCTGGATGGCCACCATCGCACCGCCCGCAGGCAGCGCCTGCATCAGCGCAGCACGCGCCGACACCAGCTTCGCTGCATCGGCCAGCGACAGCACCCCCGCCACATGAGCAGCCGCAATCTCGCCTACGGAGTGACCGGCAACGTAATCCGGCCGTACGCCCCACGACTCAAGGAGCCGGAACAGCGCCACCTCGACAGCGAACAACGCAGGCTGCGTCGAACCCGTCTGGTGCAGCTCCTCCGACTCGACGTCCACGGGGGCGTCCAGCAGCCCACACACCTCGTCGTACGCCGCAGCAAAGACGGGGTACGTCGCGTACAGCTCACGCCCCATCCCGATCCGCTGCGAACCCTGACCCGAGAACAGGAACCCGGTCTTGCCCCCGAGGGCTCCGCCCACCGGAGCAGCGCCCGAGGCCACCGCCTCCAGGCCCCGCCGGAAGTCGGCAAGGTCTTCACCCACGACCACCGCGCGACGCTCCAGCGCCGCACGCGACGTGGCCAGTGAGAAGCCCACATCGACCGGGTCCCCCCCGGTGCCGTCGGCGCCCTCCGCGTCCAGGAAGGACAGCAGGCGGCCCGCCTGGTCCCGCAGCGCCGCATCGTTCTTCGCCGACAGCACCCACGGGAGCGGCCCTGCCACGGTCGTCTCGCGGGCGGGCTCGTCGCTCGTCGTGGCCTGCTCGACGATGACGTGCGCGTTGGTGCCGCTGATGCCGAACGAGGACACCGCGGCCCGGCGCGGCAGGTCGCCCGCGGGCCACTCCACCGCCTCGGTCAGCAGCCGTACGCCGCTCGTCGACCAGTCGACGTGCGGGGTCGGCTCGTCGACGTGCAGGGTCTGCGGCAGCATGCCGTGCTGCATCGCCATGACCATCTTGATGACGCCGGCCACGCCCGCCGCGGCCTGGGTGTGGCCGATGTTCGACTTCAGCGAGCCCAGCCACAGCGGCCGGTCGCCGTCCCGCTCCTGGCCGTAGGCGGCGATGAGCGCCTCGGCCTCGATGGGGTCGCCCAGCCGCGTGCCCGTGCCGTGCGCCTCCACCGCGTCGACGTCGCCCGGCGCGAGTCCGGCCGAGGCCAGGGCCTGCCGGATCACCCGCTGCTGCGAGGGGCCGTTCGGTGCCGTGAGTCCGTTCGAGGCGCCGTCCTGGTTGACCGCGCTGCCGCGGACGACCGCCAGCACCTGGTGGCCGTTGCGCTCGGCGTCGCTGAGCCGCTCCACGAGCAGCATGCCGACGCCCTCGGCCCAGCCGGTGCCGTCCGCGCCGGCCGCGAACGCCTTGCAGCGGCCGTCCGCCGACAGACCCCGCTGGCGGCTGAACTCCACGAACATGCCGGGCGTGGACATCACGGTGACGCCGCCGGCCAGGGCCATCGTGCATTCGCCGCTGCGCAGCGACTGGATGGCCAGGTGCAGGGCGACCAAGGAGGAGGAGCACGCGGTGTCCACCGTGACCGCCGGGCCCTCAAGGCCGAACGAGTAGGCCACGCGGCCCGAGGCGACGCTGGTCGTCGTGCCGGTGAGCAGGTAGCCCTCGATGCCGTCGACCGGCTCGTGCAGCCGGGGGCCGTAGTCCTGTGCCGTCGCGCCGATGAACACGCCCGCCCGGCTTCCGCGGAGCGTGGCCGGGTCGATGCCGGCGCGTTCGAAGGCTTCCCACGCGGTTTCCAGGACCAGGCGCTGCTGCGGGTCGATCGCGGCGGCCTCGCGGGGGCTGATGCCGAAGAAGCCCGCGTCGAACTCGGCCGCCTCGTGGAGGAAGCCGCCCTGCCGCGTCGAGGACTTGCCGGGGGTGCCGGGCTCGGGGTCGTAGAGCGCTTCGACGTCCCAGCCGCGGTCCGTCGGGAATCCGGAGACGGCGTCGCCGCCGGAGGCGACGAGCCGCCACAGCTCCTCGGGGGAGCGCACTCCGCCGGGGAGCCGGCAGCTCATGGCCACGATGGCGATGGGCTCGTCCGGGTCGGCGACGGTGCCGGGCAGGGCGACGGCCGCGCCCTCGCCCAGGGATTCCGCGCCGAGGTGGCGGGCGAGGGCGGCAGGGGTCGGGTGGTCGAAGAGGAGTCCGCTGGGCAGGCGCAGCCCCGTGGCCTCGCTGAGCTGGTTGCGCAGTTCCACCGAGCTGAGCGAGTCGAAGCCGAGGTCCTTGAAGGTCCACTCGGTCTGGACCCGGCCGGCTTCGGCGTGTCCGAGGACGGCGGCGATGTGGGCGCGGACCAGGTCGAGCACCGCTTCGTCACGCTCGGACTCGGGCAGGCCGGCGAGCCGCCGGGCCAGGGCTCCCACCGGCTCGCCGGCGGTGGCGGCGGTCGCTTCCTGCTGCGGGGCGGCAGGTGCCCAGGAGGTGTCGGCGGAGGCGGAGGGCGTGGTGGCGCCGTCCAGCCAGTACCGCTGCCGTTCGAACGCGTAGGTGGGGAGCGCGACCTTACGTCGAGAGCCCCGCCCGTCGAACAGGGCGGTCCAGTCCGGTTCCACGCCATGGACGTGCAGTGAGGCGACCGCCGCCAGCAGGGCGTGCGCCTCGGGACGGCGGGCGCGCAGGGCGGGCACGAACAGGGCGTCGCCGTCGGCACCGGTGCGGGCCATGGAGGTCAGCACACCGCCGGGGCCGAGCTCCAGGTAGGTGCGGACGCCCTGCTCGTCGAGACGGGCGACGCCGTCGGCGAACCGGACCGCGTCACGGACGTGGCGGACCCAGTACTCGGCCGTGCTCCCCTCGTACTCCCCCTCGGCGGACAGCCGGCCCGTCACGTTGGACACGATCGGGATGCGCGGGGCGTGGAAGGACAGCTCTTCGGCCACGCGGCGGAACTCCGCCAGCATGGGTTCCATGTGCGGGGAGTGGAAGGCGTGGCTGACCCGCAGCCGGCTGGTCTTGCGGCCCAGGGCCGCGAAGGCGTCGGCGATCTCGGTGACGAGGTCCTCGTCGCCGGAGACGACGACGGAGTCCGGGCCGTTCAGGGCGGCGATGCTCACGCGGTCCGTGCGGTCGCCGATGCGGGCGCGGACCTCGTCCTCCGCGGCCTGGACCGCGATCATGGCTCCGCCGGCGGGAAGCGCCTGCATCAGGCGGCCGCGCGCGGCGACCAGGGCGCAGGCGTCGGCGAGCGAGAGGACGCCGGCCACGTGTGCGGCGGCGAGTTCGCCGACGGAGTGGCCCATGAGCACGTCGGGGGTGATGCCCCAGTGCTCCAGGAGCCGGAACAGGGCGACCTCGACGGCGAACAGCGAGGTCTGGGTGTAGAGGGTCCGGTCGAGCTCGGCCGCTTCTTCGGAGCCCTCGGGTGCGAACATCACCTCGCGCAGCGGGCGCGGCAGCCGGTGGTCGAGGTGTGCGCACACCTCGACCAGCGCGGCGGCGAACTCCGGGAAGGTCTCGGCCAGTTCGCGGCCCATGGCGGCGCGCTGGCTGCCCTGGCCGGAGAAGAGGAAGGCGAGCTTGCCGCGCGGGCGGGTGCGGCCCGTGGTCAGGGCGGCGTCGATGCCGCCGGTGGACAGCTCGCGCAGGGCGCGCAGGAAGTCGTCGCGGTCCTCGCCCACGACGACGGCCCGGTGCTCGAAGGCGGTGCGGCCGGTGGCCAGTGATCGGCCGACGTCGGGCAGGGCGAGGCCGGGGTGCTCCTCGGTGTGCGAGAGCAGGGCGGCGGCCTGGGCGCGCAGTCCGGAGGCGGTCTTGGCGGACAGCGGCCACAGCGTCGGAGTCGGCGCCGTTCCTGTGCTCGCCTCCGGTCCCGTGCCCGCCTCCGGTCCCGTGCCCGCCTCCGTTCCCGTGCCCGCTTCCGTTCCTGCGCCCGCTTCCGCATCGGCCCCGGCTTCCGTGCCGGCACCGGCCTCCGCACCCGTACGGTGTTCCGCCAGCACGATGTGGCAGTTGGTGCCGCCCATGCCGAACGAGCTGACTCCGGCGAGCAGCGGGCGGTCGTCCTGGGCGTCGTCCCACGCGGCGTGCTCGGTCTGCACCCGGAGGTTCAGCCGGGTCAGCGGGATCGCCCGGTTGGGGGTCTCGAAGTTGAGGCTGGCGGGGAGTTCGCGGTGGTGGAGCGCCAGGGCGGCCTTGAGCAGGCCGGTGATGCCGGCGGCGCCCTCCAGGTGGCCGACGTTGGTCTTGGCCGAGCCGACCCGCAGCGGCCGCTCGGGGTCGCGTCCGGCGCCGGTGCCGAGCACCGCGCCGAGCGCGGCCGCCTCGATGGGGTCGCCGACCTTGGTGCCGGTGCCGTGCAGTTCCACGTAGCCGACGTGGGCGGGGTCGACTCCGGCCCGCTCGTAGGCGAGGCGGAGCACCTGTTCCTGTCCGGACTGCAGGGGCACGGTCAGGCCGTCGCCGCCGCCGTCGTTGTTGACGGCACTGCCGCGGATCACGCAGTAGACCGGGTCGCCGTCCGCGACGGCCTGGGCCAGCGGCTTGAGGACGACGATGCCGCCGCCCTCGCCGCGGACGTAGCCGTTCGCGCGGGCGTCGAAGGTGAAGCAGCGGCCGTCCGGGGACAGGCCGCCGAACTTGGCGGCGCCCAGGGTGCTTTCGGGGACGATGTTGAGGTTCACGCCGCCCGCGAGGGCGATCGTCGACTCGCCCTTGCGGAGGCTCTCGCAGGCCAGGTGGACGGAGACCAGGGAGGATGACTGGCCGGAGTCCACGGTCATGCTCGGGCCGTTCAGGCCGAGGAAGTACGAGACCCGGTTGGCGATGATGCTGCGGTGCAGGCCGGTGACGGTGTGCGGGGAGATGGCGGTGAGCCCGGAGCGGTGGTGCAGGGTCGCGTAGTCGTCCCAGATGGCGCCGACGAAGACGCCGGTCCGGGTGGAGCGCAGCGTCCCGGCGCGCACGTGCGCGTCCTCCAGCGCTTCCCAGGCCAGTTCGAGCACGAGCCGCTGCTGCGGGTCCATGGCGGCGGCTTCCTTGGGGGAAAGCCCGAAGAACCCGGCGTCGAAGTGGCCGATGCGGTCGAGGAATCCGCCGCGGCGGATGTCGGTCCTGCCCGGTAGGGCCGGGTCGGCGTCGGCCACCGCGGCCCCGTCCCACCGGTCCGGGGGGACATCGGTGATCGCGTCCGCTCCCTCGCTGAGCAGCCGCCAGAAGGCGGCCGGATCGGCGGCTCCGGGCAGCCGGCAGGCAAGACCGATGACAGCTATGTCATCGGCCCTGACCGCCGAACCGGCGCGATTCCCCGATCCGCCCGATCCGTTGAGCCCGGACTCGACCATATTGCGCTCCACCCACCCACACAGAGAACGAAAAGGCACCACCCCGGCCCGCGATGCGTGCGACCGGCCGGCGGTCGATGGCACGACGGCTCGACGGCACGACCGGCCGCAGCATGGGGCGGGGGTGACCCCAGTTTCGTTCCCGCGGCCGCCTTCCGGAGCTGCAGCCGATGAGGTCTAGGGGAATCCCAAGCGGACGGCACGGGTGAAGGCCGGCGGCGGAGGCGCATCACTAAGGAGAACCCTAGGGACAGCCGTGGGAGGCTTATCGGCCGTATAGATTCCCTCGCATTTTCCTCTGACGAAGAGGTCTCTTCGCTCATGACGCAATCAAGAGATGCCGAAAATCGCTTGGCCCGGTCCTTTCCCACGGAGCGTCCCTCGGGCTGCCCCTTCGACCCGCCCGCGCCCTTCACCGAAGCGCGCGCGGAATGCCCGGTCACCCCGCTGCGCTATCCCGACGGGCACGTCGGCCGCCTGGTCACCGGTCTGCAGGCCGCGCGGAGCGTGCTGGGCGACACCCGGTTCAGCTCCTTGCCGGCCGGGAAGCGCTCCCCGGTGATGGCGCCGGGCTCCGAGCTGAGCACCGACGCCCTCCCTCCGGGCATGTTCGTCAACATGGACCCGCCGGAGCACACCCGTTACCGCCGTCTGCTGAGCAAGCACTTCACCATCCGGCGGGTGCGGGAACTCCGGCCGCGGATCCAGGAGATGACGGACCGCCTGCTGGACGAGATGGAGAGCGCGGGCGGGCCCGTCGACCTGGTGCAGGCCTTCGCCAAGCCGCTGCCCACCCTGGTGACGTCGGAGCTGCTCGGGCTGCCGGAGGAGGACCGGTCGGAGTTCGGGCGTCATGTCGACGTCCTCTTCAGCCTCTCCAGCAGTGGAGAGGAGATGCAGCAGTCGATGATGGGGCTCGGCGGCATGCTGAACGCCCTCATCGCGGCCGCGCGCAAGGACCCGGGCCCGGACATCCTCGGCAGGCTCACCGTCGAGACCGACCTGACCGACGAGGAACTGCTCGGCATCACGATCGTCCTGCTCATCGCGGGGCTGGAGACCACCACCAACATGCTGGCGCTGGGCACGTACGCCCTGCTGCGCCACCCCGAGCAGCTGGCCGCCCTGCGCGCCGACTGGTCCCTGATGGACGACGCCGTCGAAGAGCTGCTGCGCTACCTCAGCGTGGTGCAGATCGGCCCGATCCGTGTCGCCGCCGAGGATTTCGAGTTCGAGGGGCAGTCGATCCGCAAGGGCGAGGTCGTCACGGTCTCGCTCCCCGCCGCCAACCGTGACCCGCTCGGCTTCGACGACCCCGACAGCCTCGACATCCGTCGGGGCGTGACCCGGCACGTCGCCTTCGGCAGCGGTCCGCACCAGTGCATGGGTCATCACCTGGCCCGCCTCGAACTCGGCATCGGCTACGAATCGCTGCTGCGCCGCTTCCCCCGCCTGGAGCTCGCCGTCCCGGCGGAGGAGGTCGGCACCCGGGAGATGATGGTCACCTACGGCGTCCTCGAACTGCCGGTGCGCTGGTGAGGGGGCGGCCGTGATGAGGATCGAGATCGACGAGGACCTGTGCTGCGGGGCAGGCACCTGTGTGCTCCTCGCCCCCGATGTGTTCGACCAGAGCGACGAGGACGGCACGGTGATCCTTCTCGATGCCGCCCCGGGCGAAGAGCAGCGCGCAGCGGTGGAGGAGGCCGTCGTGCGGTGCCCGACGGCGGTCATCAGAATCGCCTGAAACGGAATACGTTCCTCAACCATCCGTCGGCCCTCTGACTCCTGGGGGCCGGGTGGACCGGACGGCCGGCCGCGTCCGGTCACGGCATTTCGTCGTGACCGGACGCGGCCGGCTTTTTGCCGGGCCCGAATACGGTCCGGCACCCGCCGGGATACGGGCCGTCCGCGAAATACGGAAGGCCATTCGTCACCCGGCGCATACACTGTGTGCCGGAAAGTGAATTGTCGTCCGTAGGCGCGATGTTGATCCGCTGTTGACCGCTCCCGTGCAGCATTGGCCGTGCCGATTCGGGCCGTGATCGTCCTCGGCCCGTGGCCTTGCTCAAGGAGCTTCCGTCGCATGACTGACGATTCCCAGTCCCCCGACCGGCAGAAGGATCCCCCTACAGCCGGTCTCCTGCGCCGCCACCCCGATTTCCGCCGGCTGTGGGCCGGCGAGACCGTGCGGGCGTTCGGCGCCTCCGTCACCGCATTGGTACTGCCGCTCGTCGCCGTGTCCACCCTGCACGCCGGCACCTTCGCCGTCAGTCTCCTCGGCGCGGCGACCTGGGTGCCCTGGCTGGTCATCGGCCTGCCGGTCGGCGCCTGGGTGGACCGGATGCGCCGAAGACCGATCATGCTGGCTTGCGACGCGGTGTGCTGCGTGCTCTTCGCGAGCATTCCCGTCGCCGCCTGGGCCGGGCTGCTGAGCATGGCCCAGCTGATGGCCGTCGCCCTGCTCACCGGCGCCGCTGCGGTCTTCTTCGAGACCGCGTACGTCGCCTATCTCCCCACTCTGCTGGCGCCGGAGGACCGCGCCGAGGGCAACGCCAAGCTCCACGGCAGCGACTCGGCCGCGCGTCTCGTCGGGATCGGCTCGGGCGGCCTCCTCGCCCAGGTCCTGGGCATCGCCAACGGCCTGCTGGCCAACACGGCGACGTTCCTCGTGTCGTTCGTGTGCATCGCGCGGATCAGACGGCGCGAGCCGCCGCCCGAGCGGGCCGAGCGCACCCGCGGCGCACTGGCCCGGGAGATCCGCGAAGGGCTCTCCACCGTCGCCGGAGACCCGTACCTGCGCAGCTTCACCCTGTTCGGCGCCACCGCCAACTTCGTGCTGACCGCCTACCAGTCGATAGCCGTCGTCTTCCTCTTCCGGGAGGTCGGCCTGTCCTCCGGGCTGATCGGGGTGGTGGGCACGATCGGCGGACTCGGCAGCGTCCTGGGCTCGCTCGTGGTGCGCCGGGCCTCCGACCGCTTCGGATCCGCCCGCGCGCTCCTCCTCTTCGAGACGGGTCTACTCTCCTTCGCCCCCCTCATCGCCCTCACCGGGCCGGGAGCCGGTCTCCTTCTGTACGTCGTCGGAAGCGCGGCCGTGGGCACCGGCGTGGTGGCGGGAAACATCATCAAGGCCGGGTTCCTGCAGCATTACTGTCCCTCCGGCGTCCTGGGCCGGGTCTCGGCGAGTTCGGCGTTCCTCAACTACGGGGCCATGCCCGTCGGAGCCCTGGTCGGCGGTGCCCTGGGAACCGCCGCCGGGCTCCGCCCGGCGCTCCTGGTCCTCACCGTCCTGCTGCCGCTGAGCACGCTCATCCTCTTCTTCTCCCCCGTCCGGTCCCGGCGCGAGCTGCCCGAGAAGGCCCTTCAAACCGTCTGACGGTCCACGGACCGCAGAAACCCGCGCGCCCCGCAACGGCAGAGCGCGCCACCCCGCACGCGCCCGCACCGGGCCGGGGACCGCCCCGGGCCCGTGCCCGCGCACAGCCGACAACCGTCGCCCCTCGAGGAAGGCGTTGATCGATGACCACTTCACCCGCCCCCACCGGCACCGCATGGCCGGACTGGGAACTCTCCGAAGGAAAACCCGCGACCACGGTCGTCCCCCGCTTCGGCACCGTCGCCGACGCCTGCACCTGGCTGGCCTCGGTCGCCGCCGACCTGCGGGCCAGGCTCCACGAGCACGGTGCGCTCTACCTCAGGGGCCTGCCCCTGGCCGGCGTCGAGGACTTCGCCAGGGTGCGGGACGTCCTGCTGCCCCGGCGGACGCCCTACCGCGAGAAGGCCACGCCGCGCAGCGACTTCGGCGACGACGTCTACTCCTCCACGGACCTCCCGCCGGCCCAGGCGATCCGCATGCACAACGAGAACAGCTACACCCTGACCTTCCCCGGGCTGCTGATGTTCGCCTGCCTGACCGCACCGGAGGAGGGCGGCGCCACCCCGGTCGCCGACGTCCGCGAGGTGCTGCGCCGCATGCCCGCCGGTCTCGTCGCACGGATGCGCGGCGCCGGCTGGGTGCTGAACCGCCACTATTCGGAGCACATCTCGGCGAGCTGGCAGAGCGCCTTCGCCACCGAGGACCGCGCCGACGTCGAGAAGTACTGCACCGACAACCTCATCGGATGGGAGTGGGGCGACGACGACGGCCTGAGGACCGGCCAGCTGCGCCCCGGCATCGTCCGGCACCCCGCCACGGGCGACGAAGTGTGGTTCAACCACCTCGCGTTCTGGAGCTCGTGGTCGCTGGACGACGAGCTCCGCGAGACCCTCCTGGACGAGTTCGGGGCCTCCGGGCTGCCCTTCGAGACCGGCTTCGGTGACGGCCTGCCGTTCACGCGCCGGGAGCTCGAAGAGATCAACGCCGCCTACGAGGCCGCGACGGTCCGCCGGACCTGGCAGGCGGGCGACCTCATGCTGGTGGACAACATCCTCACCAGCCACGGCCGGGACCCCTTCCGCGGCGACCGGAAGATCGTCGTCGCCATGGGCGAGCCGGTCGAACTGGCCGCCTGCTCGCCGACGGTGGCCCCCGCGGCCCGGACGGAGCGGCCGGCATGACCGTCTCCGCCCGCCTCCCCGGCACCGCGCAGCAGCAGCTCGACCCGATCGCCCGCTTCCACCACGTGGTCGCGACCGCACCGGACCGCGTCGCCGTCGTGGACGAGGACCTGCACCTGACCTTCGCCGAACTCGACCGCCTCACCGCCCGGGCGGCCGCCCGGCTCGCCGCCCTCGGCGTCGGGCGCGGCACCCGCGTCGGCGTCGGCCTTCCCCGGGGCGCGGACCTCCTGGTGGCGCTCCTCGCGGTCTGGCGGGCGGGCGCGGCGTACGTTCCGCTCGACCCTGCCCATCCCCTGGACCGGCTCGTCCGCATGGTGCGGGACGCGGACGTGACCACGGTGGTGGCGGAGCCCGGCAGCGGCGTCGCCTGGCCCGCCGGCGTCCACGTCGCCCCGGTCCACGAGGCGGGCGGCGACGCCCGGGCGGAGGAGGTCACGGCCGCGCCCCTCGACCCGGCCTACGTCATCTTCACGTCCGGCTCGACGGGGGTCCCCAAGGGCGTCCAGGCCACCCGCGGCGGCGTGGCCGCCCTGATCGGCGGCCTGGAAGAGACCGGCATCTACGCCGACCGGCCCCGCGTCGTCGGCTGGAACGCCAGCATCTCCTTCGACGCGTCGGTCCAGCAGTGGGTGCGGGTCTGCCGCGGCGACACCGTCGTCGTCATCGGCGAGGCCCGGCGCACGGACCCCGTGAAGCTGCGGGAGCTGCTCGACGCCCACCGGGTGGACGACCTGGACCTGACCCCCTCGCACTGGGAGCTGCTGCGCGAGACCCTGCTCGCGCCGGCCGCGGAGAAGCGCACGCTCCGCCTGTTCATGGGCGGCGAGCCCGTGCCCGACGCCACCTGGCGGGAGCTGGGCGAGGCGCGTGCCCGCGGCGGCCTCGAAGCGGTCAATCTCTACGGTCCGACGGAGTGCACCGTGGACGCCACGGCCGCCTGGATCGGCGGACCGGGCCCGCACATCGGCCGGCCCCTGCCGGGCTTCACCGCCCGCGTCCTCGACGAGGCCCTCACGCCCGTGCCGGACGGGGTGGCGGGCGAGCTCTACCTGGCGGGCCCGCAGCTGGCCCACGGCTACGTCGGCAGGCCGGGGCTGACGGCGCAGCGCTTCGTCGCCGACCCCTTCGCCGCGGGACAGCGGATGTACCGCACCGGCGACAGGGTGCGCGCGCTCGCCGACGGCACGTTCGCCTACCTCGGCCGCGCGGACCGCCAGATCAAGATCCGCGGTTACCGGGTGGAGCTCGGCGAGATCGAGGCGGCCCTGGCCGGCCACCCCGGCGTCCGGGCCGCCGCCGTCACCGTCCACCACGCCCCCGAGGCCGGCGACCGCCTGGTCGCCTACTACGTACCGGCCCGGGAGGCGGCGTCCGGCGCGGACGGGCTGCGCGAGCACCTGGCCGGCCTCCTGCCGTCCTACATGCTCCCGTCGGCCTGGATCGAACTCGACGCCATGCCGCTCACCGTGAACGGCAAGACCGACACCCGGGCCCTCCCGGACCCCGCCGCGGCCCTGGCCGCCGAGGCCCCGCAGGACGGCGGAGCCGCTCCGGAAGGCGAGCTCGAAACCCTCATCGCCGGAGTCTGGGGCGAGGTCCTCGGGCGCGAACGCATCCGCGCCGACGACGACTTCTTCGCCCTCGGCGGGCACTCGCTCCTCGCCCTGCGGCTCGTCGCCCGGCTGAAGAAGCAACTCGGCGTCGTCATGCCCGTCAAGGAGGTCTACCGGCACCCCCGGCTGCGCCACCTGGCCGAGCACATCTCGGCCCTGAGCGGCTGACGCCCGGACCCCGCGGGCCCGCCACGGCCCCGACTCCCCCGTCCACCCCCCGCACAGCTCACTGCACTGCGCGACAACCGCACCAAGTGTGCCGAAAGGGCCACCCGTGAACGGCAACCAAGACACCAAAGTCATCCGCATCCACAGCCCGCAGGACGCCACCCGGACCCTCGTCTGCCTCGGCTTCTGCGGCGGCGGAACGGCCGCGTACCACCAGTGGAGCAACTCCCTCCCACCGCGTACCGCACTGGCCGCCGTCTGCTACCCGGGCCGCGAAGGCCGCTTCCTGGAGGACTGCGCCACCCACTGGGACGAACTCGCCGAGGACGCCACCGCCACCGTCCTGTCCGCCGCCGCCGACCGGCCGTACGTGCTCTTCGGCCACAGCATGGGCGGCTGGATGGCCTTCGAAGCGGCCACGAGGATCGAGCGCGGCGGAGGGCGGGCGCCCGAGACACTGGTCGTCTCCTCCTGCAACGCCCCCGACCGCGGCCTCACCCCCCGGGACATGTTCCCGGCGCAGCATCAGACCGACGCCGAGCTGATGACGTGGATGAAGACCCACGGGCTGATGCCGGAGCACGTCGTGGGCAACCCCGACCTGGAGGAGATGGCCGTGGAGCTGATGCGCGCGGACATCAAGGTCCGCGACACGTTCCACTACACGCCCGGCGCCAAGGTCCGGGCCTCCCTCCAGGTGCTCTCCGGCGCCGACGACAGCGTCATCGAGAGCGACGCCGGCGACCAGTGGCGCGGTGTGGCCCTGGGCGGCTTCCGCCACGACGTCCTGCCCGGCGGCCACTTCTACACCCCCGCGACGTGGAGCCGGCTGCCCGACCGCATCCCGGCCCTCAGCGCGCCCGCGGGGGTGGCGGCATGACCGCGGGCAGCGCCCTCGACATCGTCGTCAGCGGCACCGAATCCGACTCCCACACCTGGAACCTGGTCTATCTCCAGCTGCTCCTGGAGGACTGGGGCCACCGCGTGGAGAACGCCGGCCCCTGCATCGGGGGCGCGGACCTGGTGTCGCGGTACGCCTACCGGGCCCCCGACCTCCTCGTGCTGAGCAGCGTCAACGGCCACGGCGAGAGCGACGGGCTGCGGGCCGTCGGCGCCCTGCGCGCGGCCCCGGAACTCGCCGGAACGCCCATCGTCATCGGCGGCAAACTGGGCACGCGCGGCGTCACCGCGGGCGACGTCCACGGCGGCGCCGGTGAGGTCACGCGGCGGCTCCTGAGCGCCGGATTCTCCGCCGTCTTCCTCGACCCCGTCGACCTCGGCGCGTTCCGGGACTTCGTCGACTCGGTCGCCCACGACCGTGACCGCGGCGGCCGCGGCGTCCCGGCGGCGAGCCGCGGCGTCCTGGCGACGAGCCCGGCACCGTGACCGCCCCGGGGGTGGCTCCGCGCAGCCTGTTCGGCGACTTCGTCGCCCGGTCCCGGGCGGCCGGAAGGCTGGTGGTCCAGCCGCGGATGGGCTTCGGCGACCCCCGGGCCATGCGCGCGGGCCTGACCGCGGTCCGCCGCGCCGACGCCACCGCCATCGGCACCATCACCCTGGACAGCTACACCCGCGTCGGCGACCTCGCCGCCGCCCGCCAGGCCCTGGCCGAGGGCGCCGACCTCAACGGCTACCCGATCGTCGTGCACGGCCGGGAGACCAACGAGGGGGTCGTCGACGGCCTGCTGGGCCGCGACTTCCCCATCCAGGTCCGGCACGGTTCGGCCCGCCCGCAGGACATCATCGCCTCGTCGCTGCGGGCCGGCCTCGACGCCACCGAGGGCGGCCCAGTCTCCTACTGCCTGCCCTACGGGCGCGTCTCGCTGCGCGACTCGGTGCGCAACTGGGAGGAGTCCTGCCGGATCATGGCCGCCTCCCGCCGGTACGGGTGCGAGCCCCACGTGGAGACCTTCGGCGGGTGCATGCTCGGCCAGCTGTGCCCGCCGGGCCTGCTGGTGGCCATCAGCCTCCTGGAAGGCCTGTTCTTCCGGTGGCACGGGGTCCGCAGCATCTCGCTCAGCTACGCGCAGCAGACCAGCGCCGACCAGGACTGCGGGGCGGTACGGGCCCTGCGCCGCCTCGCCGGGCTGTTCATGCCGGACGTCGAGTGGCACGTCGTCATCTACACCTACATGGGCGTCTACCCGCGCACGGCGTCCGGCGCGCGGCTGCTGCTGGAGCAGTCCGTGGACATCGCCGTGCGGACCGGCGCGGAGCGGCTCATCGTGAAGACCGCCGCCGAGGCGCACCGCATCGCCTCGGTCGCCGACAACATCGAGGCGCTGGAGGCCGCGGCGGCCGCGGACCTGCGGGCCCGCGCGGCGGGGCTCGCGCCCGCCGGGGACGGGGAGACGGATCCCGCGGGAGACCCCGACACCGCGGAGGTGTTCGAAGAAGCCCTGAGCATCGTGACCACCGTCCTCGACCTCAACGAGGACCCGGGGGCCGCCCTCCTGGAGGCGTTCGCGCGCGGCCTGCTGGACGTGCCGTACTGCCTCCACGCCGACAACACCGGGCGCACCAGGAGCTACATCGCCCCCGACGGGAGGCTGCGCTGGTCCGACACCGGCGCGCTCCCCGTCCGGATCACCGGACGCACCGCGGCGTCCACCCGTATGACGGCCGCGGACCTTCTCGGCGCGCTGTCCTGCGTCCAGCGCTCGTTCGACCACGCGGCAGACGACCACGCCACGGCCCGCCTGCCGCGGCCGGGCCGTCGCGTCCACCTCATTCTGTGAAACCAGGGGAAGAGAAGCATGACTGACACCACCGCCGTGCCGCCCGCCGCACTGCCCGCCCACCTCCGGAACCCCGTGACCCAGGCCATGGTGCGCGTGCAGAACCGCATCGTCCGGGCGGCCCGCGACCACCTCACCGAGCAGGGCTTCACCGAGCTGATGCCCCCGATCATCGGCCCGGTCACCGACCCGGGCGGCCGCGGCTCCAAGCAGATCGACATCGACTTCTACGGCCACCGCTACAAGCTGATGACCAGCGCCATCCTCTACAAGCAGGCGTCGCTGCTGGCCTTCGACAAAATCTTCTGCGTGGCCCCGAACGTCCGCCTGGAGCCGCTGGAGACCGCCAACACCAGCCGCCACCTGGTCGAGTTCCACCAGCTCGACGTGGAGATCGCCGGCGCCTCCCGGCACGAGGCCATGGGCGTCGCCCAGGACGTCGTCGTCCGGGCCGTCGCCGAGGTCGCCGGGGAGATGTCGGACGAGCTCGGCCTGCTCGGCCGGGACCCCCGGGCGTTCGCCGCCCTCCTGAAGAACGACGCCCCCTTCGACCGCACGACCCACGCGGACGCCGTCGCCCACCTGGCGCGCCTCGGGCACGACCAGGACCCCGGCGCCGAGATCGACTGGGAGGGCGAGGCCCTGCTCTCCGCCCAGGCCGACCGGCCGTTCTTCATCACCGACTACCCGAAGGGGTCCCGGGGCTTCTACGACCGCGAGGACACCGACCGGCCCGGGGTGCTCTGCAACTACGACCTCATCGCCCCCGAGGGCTACGGCGAGCTGATGAGCGGCAGCGAGCGCGAGCACGACTACGCGCGGATCATCGCCCGCATGCGCGAGACGGGGGAGAACCCGGCCAAGTACGCCTGGTACCTCGACATGGTCCGGGACGGCATCCCGGCCAGCGCGGGCTTCGGCATCGGCCTGGAGCGCCTGACCCGCTACGTCGCCGGACTCGACGCCGTGTGGCAGGCCACCCCCTTCCCCAAGACCCCCGGGGTGGTGTCGGCGTGACGCACAGCCTGACGGCCGCCGGCTTCGCGGAGGACGACGTCCGCACCCGCGCCCGGGACGGCGCCGCCGCGGTCTTCCCCCCGCACGAGGGCTACGGCCGGCAGCTCTTCGGCGCGGACGCCGCCGCGGACGGCGGGCGCGGCGCGGACCCCTTGGACGCGCTGCGCCTGGTGCCCCCGGTCTTCGTCCCCCGGCGGCTGGAGAAGATGATCGAGCTGGCCCGGGAGCCCTACTACAGCGACGTCGACCTGTCGACCGGCTTGGGCGGCTTCCGGTCCACCGCACCGCTCTACGTCTCCGCGTTCGGCTCCACCCAGGTCGCCGCCTCCGGGCTGGGCGCCGCCGTCAGCCGCCAGGCCGGCCGCCTGGGCATCCCCATGGTGGTCGGCGAGAACATCGTCCCCACGTCCGGCCACCACGGCTCCGGCGCGGAGAACGGCGCGCTGGCCCGGCTGGGCGCGTACGAGAGCGAGCTGCCGGACGGAGTCGGCGGAGTCGCGTTCCAGCAGAGCACCGAGGACGCGGACGCCGAGGTGTGGAACCTGATCTACAGCGCGCCCGCGGCCCAGCGGCTCCTGGAATCCGGACGGCTCGCCTTCGAGCTCAAAGTGGGGCAGGGCGCGAAGCCCGGCCTGGGCGGCATGACCGTCGTCGACACGGCTTCCGCCGCCCGGCTCGCCGAGCACTACGCGACCGACGACCTCTACGGCGACGGCCGGCACGTGCTGCGCTCCAGCAGCCCCGGGACCTTCACCGAGGAGATCCTGCGGCAGCAGATCCGCTTCATGCGCAACAACTACCCGCGGGCCCGGGTGTGGGTGAAGCTCCCGCCCGGCCGGGACGTGCGCCACGCGGCGGCCACCGCCTGGGAGGCCGGCGCCGACGCGGTCACCGTCGACGGGGCGGAGGGCGGGAGCGGCTGGGCACCCCTGTCCTTCCTCGGCCACGTGGGCCTCCCGCTGGGCGAGTGCCTCCGACGGATGCGCGCCTGGGACCAGCAGCACTGCCTGCTGGTGTCCGGCCGGATGTGGGAAGGCACCCGGGTGGCCAAGTGCCTCGCGCTCGGCGCCCGTGCCGCCGGCCTCGGGCGAGCGGCGCTCCTGGCCGTCGACGAGAACCCCGATGACGGCCTCGGCCGGCTCGTGTCGAGCCTGCTCCTCGAACTGCGGCTGATCATC
Source organism: Streptomyces telluris (assembly GCF_024519335.1). Lineage (NCBI taxonomy): Bacteria > Bacillati > Actinomycetota > Actinomycetes > Kitasatosporales > Streptomycetaceae > Streptomyces > Streptomyces telluris. Next base: position 69,268 of record NZ_JANIID010000012.1, on the reverse strand, counting down.
AGTGCGCTGGGCAAGTACGCGCCCGCCGACCTCGGGCCCGAGGACGTGTGGGACGGCCGCGGCCCCTTCTCCGCCTCGCCCTCGCCGTCGCTTTCACCCTCCCCCGCGCACTCCACAACCCGTGACCCGTAAACCCGTAAGCCGTAACCCGCAATCCGTAATCCGCAATCCGCAATCCGTGAAAGGACGTTCCGTCATGACCAACCCCTTCGAAGACTCCGAGGCCGCCTACGTCGTCCTGGTCAACGGCGAGAACCAGCACTCCCTGTGGCCGGCGCGGATCGCCGTGCCCGACGGCTGGACCGTCGCCCACCCCGAGGACACCCGGGAAGCCTGCCTCGCCTTCGTCGACCGGAACTGGACGGACCTGATGCCGAGGTCCGCCACGACCGGCTGACCGGGCAGGCGCGCCCGCCTCCCACCACTCACGGCTCACGGCTCCACGGCTCACCGCCACCTCCAGGAAGACCCCGGCCAGTTGTACGACCCATCGCGAACGGCACAGAGGAGCGTCATGAACCACCCGGACGACAAGACGAGCGAGGCCGCGGCGGCCGCCGCCCCGGACCGGCGGGTCGGCGGGCCCGGCACCCTGACGCCCGCCGAGCGGGAGCGGCTCACGCGCTGGTCCCACGGCCCCGTACGCGAACCGGCCGGGCTCTCCCTGCCGGAGCTGTTCGCGGCGCAGGCGGCCAGGACGCCCGACGCGCCCGCGGTCGTGTGCGAGGACGGCACGCTGTCGTACGCGGAACTCGACGCACGGGCGAACGGCCTGGCCCACCTGCTGGTGGAGCGCGGAGCGGGCCCGGGCCGCTTCGTCGGCATCCTGCTGCCCCGCACGACCCACCTGATGGTGGCGCTGCTCGCGGTGATGAAGTCCGGCGCGGCGTACGTGCCGGTCGACCCGGAATACCCGGCGGAGCGGATCGCCTACATCCTCGGCGACGCCGACCCGGCACTCGTCGTCACGCACAGCGACGTGGCAGCAGCCCTGCCCGCCCTCCCCGTGCTCCCCGTGCTCGTCCTGGACGAGACGGCGGACCGCCGCGCGGCGGCCCCGCCGGCGGTCACCGACCGGCTCCGGCAACCGGCGTACGCGATCTACACCTCGGGGTCGACCGGGCGCCCCAAGGGCGTCCTCGTCGGCCAGGCGGCGCTGGTCAACTTCCTCACCTCGATGGCCGAGTGGTTCCGGCTGGAGGAGGGCGACCGCTGGGCCGCGATGGCGTCGGTGGCGTTCGACATGGCCGGGCTGGACCTCTACCTGCCGATGATCTCCGGGGCCGCCGTGGTCCTCGTCGAGCGGGATACCGCGCGGGACCCGCGGGCCCTGGCCGCCCTCCTGGCCCGCCGACAGGTCACGATCGCGGAAGCCACCCCCAGCCTGTGGCGCGGGCTGGTGACGCAGGCCCCCGAGGCCCTGCGCGGCCTGCGGGTCGTCGTGGGCGGCGAAGCGCTGCCGGCGGACCTGGCCGCGCTCCTGCGGGAGTCGGCCGCCGACGTGACCAACCTCTACGGGCCGACCGAGACGACGATCTACTCGACGCGGGCGAAGGTCGGGGACCGGGTCGTCATCGGCCGTCCGATCGCCAACACCCTTGTGCGGGTGCTCGACGGCGGCCTGCAGCCGGTCCCGCCCGGAGTGACCGGAGAGCTGTACATCGCCGGCGACGGCCTCGCGCACGGGTACCGGAACAAGCACGCCATGACCGCCGAACGCTTCGTCGCGGACCCGTTCGGCGGCCCGGGCACCCGCATGTACCGCACAGGCGACCTCGCACGGTGGAACCATGACGGAGACCTGGAATACCTCGGCCGGACCGACGACCAGGTGAAGCTGCGCGGCTTCCGGATCGAGCTCGGCGAGATCGAGGCGGCGCTCCTAGGATCCCCTGCCGTCGCCCAGGCGGCGGTCGTGCTCCGCGAGGACGAGCCGGGCGACCAGCGCCTGGTCGGCTACGTCGTACCGGCCGGCACCGGCCTGCCGGACCCGGCGGAGCTGCGCGAGCAGGTGTCCGCCGTCCTCCCCGCGTACATGGTGCCGTCGGCGGTCGTGACGCTCCCCGCCCTCCCGCTCACCCCCAACGGCAAACTCGACCGCCGCGCCCTGCCGGCGCCGGAGTACCGGGCGTCCGCCGGCGGGCGCGCCCCGCGGACCGCGCAGGAGCAGGCCCTCGCCGGCCTGTTCGCGGACGTGCTGGGCGTCGGCGAGGTCACGATCGACGACGGCTTCTTCGACCTCGGCGGCCACTCCCTCCTGGCGACGCGGCTCGTCAGCAGGGCCAGGGCGGCCCTCGGCGTCGAGATCCCGGTCGGGATGGTGTTCGAGGCACCGACGGTGGCGGAGCTCGCCGGACGGCTCTCCGGTGCGGAGCGGGCGCGCCCGGCGCCGACCGCGCGGGTGCGCCCGGACGTACTGCCGCTGTCCTCGGCGCAGCACCGGCTGTGGTTCCTGGAACGCTTCGCGCAGCCTGCGGCCTACAACCTTCCTCTGGCGTTCCGGCTCCGGGGCCGGGTCGACGTCGGCGCCCTGCGGGCCGCGGTGGCGGACGTGGTGGGCCGCCACGAGGCGCTGCGGACGGTGTTCCCGGGGGCCGCCGGCGAGCCGCGCCAGCACATACTGCCCCCGCAGGATGCGCGCGTGGACGTCACCGTGGTGGAGTCGACGGAGGAGCAGCTGGCGGAGCATGTCGCCGAGGCGGCGTTCACCGGGTTCGACCTGGAACGGGACCTGCCGCTGCGGGTCACCCTGTTCAGCGTGGGCGACGCGGAGGGCGCGGAAGGCACGGAAGGCACTGAGGGCGCGGAAGGCACTGAGGGCGCGGAAGGCACTGAGTACGCCGAGTACGTGCTGCTGTTGACCCTGCACCACATTGCGAGCGACGGGTGGTCCGAGCGGCCGCTGTTCGAGGACCTGTCGGTGGCGTACCGGGCGCGGTGTGCGGGCGAGGCTCCGGCCTGGGAGCCGTTGCCGGTGCAGTACGCCGACTACACCCTCTGGCACCAGGAGCACCTGGAGCAAGTGCTGGGCGGCCAGCTCGCGTACTGGACGGGCACGCTCTCCGGCGCCCCGGAAGAGCTCGGCCTTCCCACCGACCGGCCCCGTCCGGCCGTCGCCGGTCACCGGGGCGGTGTGATCCGCTTCAGCCTGGACGCCGAGCTGCACGCGCAGTTGGACGACCTGGCCCGTCGGCACGGCGTGACCCTCTTCATGGTGCTGCAGGCGGGCCTCGCCGCGCTCCTGTCCCGGCTCGGCGCCGGCACCGTCATTCCCGTCGGCACCGTCGTCGCCGGACGGTCGGACGAGGCCCTGGACGACCTCGTCGGTTTCTTCGTCAACACGCTCGTGCTCCGCACGGACCTGGCGGGAGATCCGACGTTCGGCGAGCTGCTGGCGCGGGTCCGGGAGACCGACCTCGCAGCGTTCGCCCACCAGGACGTGCCGTTCGAGCGACTGGTCGAGGAGATCAACCCCGACCGGTCAGCGGCACGGCACCCCCTCTTCCAGACCATGCTCGTCCTCCAGAACAACTCGGAAGGCCGGCTCGATCTTCCGGAGCTGACCGCGGCCCGGGAGACCATCGAGGCGGCACCGGCGAAGTTCGACCTGAACTTCGCCTTCACCGAGGAGCGGGACAGCGCCGGCGCCCCGGGTGGCATCGACGGGGAGCTGGTGTTCGCGAGGGATCTCTTCGACCGGTCGTCGGCGCAGGCGATGGCCGATCGGCTGGTGCGCCTGCTGACCGGTGCTGCCGCTGACCCCGAGGCGACCGTGGGATCGGTCGAACTGCTCGCCGCCGACGAGCGGAACACGCTCGTGTCGGTGTGGAACGACACGGACAGGGTGGCGCCGGGAGTCCTGGATCGGACGCTCCACGAGGTCTTCGAGGAGCAGGCGCAGCAGGCTCCCGAGGGCGTTGCGCTGGTCTTCGGAGACGAGCACGTGACGTACGCCGAGCTCAACGAGCGGGCGGACCGACTCGTGCCGTGGCTGATGGACGCCGGCGCGGTGGTGGGTGTCCGCCTGGAGCGCGGGGTGGACATGGTGGTCGTCCTGCTGGCCGTGCTGAAGGCCGGTGCGGGATACACCCTGCTGGACCCGGAGTTCCCGGCCGAACGGGTGACAGGCGTCCTCACCGAAGCTGACGTGCACACAGTGGTCACCCGCACCGGTCTCTCCGATGTGCTCACTCGCCTGGACGTGTCGGCGGTGTGTCTCGACGCCCTGGCGGATGCCCCCAGTGCGGTCATGAGTCGGGTGCGTGACGTGCGGGCGGATGATGTGGCGTGTGTGATGTTCACGTCGGGCTCGACGGGACGCCCCAAGGGCGTCGCAGCGTCACACCGCGCTCTGCTGGGCACCTACCTTGGCCAGGACTACGCTGGCTTCGGTCCCAGTGAAGTGTTCCTGCAATGCTCACCCGTGTCCTGGGACGGCTTCGCACTGGAGCTGTTCGGCGCACTGCTGCACGGCGCAACGTGCGTCCTCCAGCCCGGACAGAGCCCCGAACCCGCCGCCATCGAGCACCTGGTGGCCGAGCACGGCGTCACCATGCTCCAGCTCTCCGCAAGCCTCTTCAACCACCTCGTCGACGAATACCCCAACGCCTTCCACGGCGTGCACGTCGCCTTCACCGGCGGAGAGGTGGGATCAGTCGCCCACGTCGCAAAGATCCTGGAACTCTTCCCCGGCCTCCGCGTGGGCAACGGCTACGGACCCGTCGAAAGCATGGGCTTCACCACCTGCCACACCATCACCCGCGACGACCTGACAGGGACGCAACTGCCCATTGGCCGCCCCATCGGCAACAAGCGCGCGTACGTAGTCGACGACAACCTGCGTCTCGTACCCGCCGGTGTCGTAGGTGAGCTCTACGTCGCCGGCGCGGGACTGGCGCGCGGGTACGTAAGCCGTCCGGGTCTGACGGCGGAGCGCTTCATCGCCTGCCCCTTCGGCGCCCCGGGCGAGCGCATGTACCGCACCGGAGACCTCGCCCGCTGGACCACCGACGGAACACTCGAATACATCGGCCGCGCCGACGACCAAATCAAGATCCGCGGCTTCCGCATCGAACCCGGCGAAATCGCCGCCACCCTCACCAACCACGAAACCATCGTCCAAGCCGCCGTCATCGCCCGCGAAGACCAGCCCGGCGACATCCGCCTCGTCGCCTACGCCGTCCCCGCCGAACACCACACACCCGACCCGGCGGAGCTACGCCGCTACGTGGCAGAACTCCTCCCCCGGCACATGGTCCCCGCTGCCGTCGTGTTCCTCGACGCCCTGCCGCTCACCGCGAACGGCAAGCTCGACCGCCGCGCCCTCCCCGCACCCCACTACACGGCATCGGCCGAAGGACGCCGGCCGCAAACCGAACAGGAACAGACCCTGGCCGGACTGTTCACCGAAATCCTCGGCATCGAGAACATCACCCTCGACGACAGCTTCTTCGACCTCGGCGGACACTCCCTCCTCGCCACCCGCCTCATCAGCCGCATCCGCACCACACTCGGCGCAGAACTCGGCATTCACGACCTCTTCCGGTATCCGACGGTCGCCGGAATCGCCGACCGGTTGCCTGCCGCACCGGGCGAGGTCCGCAGGGCACTGACAGCCCGGGCGCGTCCGGAGACGCTGAGGCTGTCGTCCGCGCAACAGCGGCTGTGGTACCTGGAGCGCTTCGAGAAGCAGGGCACGTACCAGGTTCCGCTCGCCTTCCGGCTGCGGGGCCGGGTGCATGTCGATGCTCTGCGGGCGGCGATCGGTGATCTGGTCGGCCGGCACGAGACGTTGCGTACGGTGTTCCCCGCCATCGACGGTCAGCCCTATCAGCGGATACTCGACGCCTGCGACGCCCACGTGGACTTCACGGTGCTGCAGTGCGCCGACGACGAGGAACTGACGCAGCGGCTCGGTGAGGCGGCGCTCGTCCCGTTCGCCCTGGAGCGGGAGATCCCGCTGAGAGTCACGCTGGCCACGGTGGGTGGCGCGGAGGACGCGGAGTCTGTGCTGCTCCTGACCCTGCACCACATTGCGAGCGACGGCTGGTCCGTGGAGCCGCTCCTCGACGACCTGGCGACCGCGTACCGGGCCCGGTGCGCAGGCGGCGCACCGCTCTGGGAGCCGCTGCCGGTGCAGTACGCCGACTACACCCTCTGGCACCAGGAACTCCTGGACGACGTCCTGGAAGACCAGCTCGCCTACTGGGCTGGGGCACTCTCCGGTGCGCCTCAGGAACTGGCACTCCCGACCGACCGCCCACGCCCTGCCGCAGCCAGTCACGCGGGCGGGCTGGTGGAGTTCGCGCTCGATGCCGACCTGCACACCCGTCTGGACGGCCTGGCCCGCCGCCACGGCACGACCCTGTTCATGGTGCTGCAAGCCGGCCTCGCCACCCTCCTGACCCGCCTCGGAGCCGGCACCGACATCCCTCTCGGCACCGTCGTCGCCGGACGCACCGACGAAGCACTCGACGGCCTCGTCGGCTTCTTCGTCAACACCCTCGTCCTCCGCACCGACACCTCCGGCAACCCGGCCTTCAGCGGCCTCCTCACACGGGTCCGCGACACCGATCTTGCCGCGTTCGCGCACCAGGACGCTCCGTTCGATCGCCTGGTGGAGGCAATCAACCCCGACCGCTCCAGCTCTCGCCACCCGCTCTTCCAGATCCTCCTCACCCTGCAGAACAATGCGGCCGGTGAACTGGAGTTGCCAGGCCTCGCGACGGCACGGGAACCGGTTCACGCGTCTCCGGCGAAGTTCGACCTGAACGTCGAGTTCGAAGAGAAGTGGGACTCCGAAGGACGGCCGGCGGGCATCCGCGGCGGTCTGGAGTTCGCCACGGACTTGTTCGACCAGTCGACCGTGCAGCTCCTCGCGGACCGGATGGTGCGCGTGTTGGAGGGGGTCGCCGACGCCCCGGAGACACCGATCGGGTCGTTGCGGGTATTCGAGTCGGTGGAGGCGGAGCAGGCCTGCCTGGCGCGAGCCGAACAGACACGGTCCGGGCTGGTGCAGGCGAAGACCGAGGATGCGGCGAGAGCCGAGCAGCCCGGTGTCCGTGGCCCGCGCTCGGCACAGGAAGAGATCCTCTGCGGTCTCTTCGCCGAGGTACTCGACACTCCTGTCGTCGGCATAGACGACAACTTCTTCGCCCTCGGCGGACACTCCCTCCTCGCCACACGTCTCATCAGTCGCGTCCGGTCGGTGCTGGGTGCCGAACTGGGCATCCGCGACCTCTTCCGCAACCCCACCGTGTCCGGAGTCGCCCAACGCCTCCAGGCAACGACGGGCAACGCCCGCACGGCACTCGTGGCACGAGTACGCCCCGAGGTGCTGCAGCCGTCCTCGGCCCAGCACCGTCTGTGGTTCCTCGAACGCTTCGAAAAGCAAGCCGCCGCCTACAATGCGCCCTTCGCCTACCGGCTCCACGGCCACATCGACGTGGAGGCCCTCCGAGCCGCAATAACAGATGTTGTCCACCGTCACGAAGCCCTCCGTACGACCTTCCCCGGCGTGGAAGGCGAGCCGCGCCAGCACGTACTGCCTCCGCAGGACGTGCGAGTGGACTTCACTGTGGAGCAGTGCACGGAGGAGCAGCTCCCGGAACGGGTGTCGGCAGCGGCCTTCGCCGGGTTCGACCTGGAGAAGTCGCTCCCGCTGCGGGTTGCGCTCTTCGTCACCGGCAAGGACGACTGCACCCTGCTGCTGACGCTGCACCACATCGCGAGCGACGGCTGGTCCCAGCGCCCCCTCATGGACGACCTGTCGGTGGCGTACCGGTCACGGTGTGCGGGCGAGGCTCCGGCGTGGGAGCCGTTGCCGGTGCAGTACGCCGACTACACCCTCTGGCACCGGGAACTCCTGGACGAGGTACTCGACGACCAGCTCGCGTACTGGACGGACACTCTCGCCGGCGCCCCGCAAGAGCTCGACCTTCCGACCGACCGCCCCCGGCCGGCCGTCGCCGGTCACCAGGGTGACGCGGTCCACTTCGACTTGGACGCCGAACTGCATGCGCGGCTGGACGACCTGGCCCGTCGGCACGGCGTGACCCTCTTCATGGTGCTGCAGGCGGGCCTCGCCGCACTCCTGTCCCGCCTTGGAGCCGGAACCGACATCCCCGTCGGCACCGTCGTCGCGGGCCGCTCGGACGAGGCCCTTGACGACCTCGTCGGCTTCTTCGTCAACACGCTCGTGCTCCGCACGGACGTGTCCGGCGACCCTGCGTTCGGTGAGCTGCTGACACGGGTCCGCGAGACGGACCTCGCAGCGTTCGCCCATCAGGACGTGCCCTTCGAGCGACTGGTCGAGGAGCTCAACCCCGACCGGTCAGCGGCACGACACCCCCTCTTCCAGACCATGCTGGTCATGGAGAACAACGCGGAAGGCCGGCTCGACCTGCCCGGAGCGTCGGCCGAGCCTCACCGGGTCGAGGAGACCCGGGCCAAGTTCGATCTGAACTTCACTTTTACGGAAGAGCGGAGCGGTGCCGGCCACCCGACGGGCATCCGCGGGGAGCTTGTTTTCGCGACGGAGCTCTTCGACCGGTCCTCGGCGCAGGCGATGGCCGATCGTCTGGCGCGCCTGCTGACGAGAGCGGCCGCGGATCCTGCGGCTCCCATCAGCTCCTTCGCATTGCTGAACGCCGGTGAGCAGCGTCGCATCGTGTCGGTGTGGAACGACACGGACCGGGTGGCGCCGGGAGCCCTGGACCGGACGCTCCATGAGGTCTTCGAGGAGCAGGCACAGCAGGCGCCGGACGCCACAGCGCTGGTCTTCGAAGGCATACGTGTCACCTACGCGGAACTGAACGAGCGGGCCGACCGGCTCGTGCCGCGGCTGGTGGGTGGCGGCGCGATCATCGGCATCCGCCTGGAGCGCGGAGTGGACATGGTGGTCGCCCTGCTGGCCGTACTGAAGGCCGGTGCGGGATATACCCTGCTGGACCCGGAGTTCCCGGCCGAACGGGTGGCAGGCGTCCTCACCGAAGCTGACGTGCGCACAGTGGTCACGCGTACTGGCCTCTCTGATGCGCTCACTCGCCTGGACGTCTCGGCGGTGTGTGTCGACGCCCTGGCTGATGCACCGAGCAACACCGTGGTCCGTGATGCGCGTGCGGATGATGTGGCGTGCGTGATGTTCACGTCGGGCTCGACGGGACGCCCCAAGGGCGTCGCAACGTCACACCGCGCTCTGCTGGGCACCTACCTCGGCCAGGACTACGCCGACTTCGGCCCCAGTGAAGTGTTCCTGCAATGCTCACCCGTCTCCTGGGACGGCTTCGCACTGGAACTCTTCGGTGCCCTTCTCCACGGCGCAACGTGCGTCCTCCAGCCCGGACAGAGCCCCGAACCCACCGCAATCGAGCACCTGGTGGCCAAGCACGGCGTCACCATGCTCCAGCTCTCCGCAAGCCTCTTCAACCACCTCGTCGACGAATACCCCAACGCCTTCCACGGCGTGCACGTCGCCTTCACCGGCGGAGAAATCGGATCAGTCGCCCACGTCGCAAAGATCCTGGAACTCTTCCCCGGCCTCCGCGTGGGCAACGGCTACGGACCCGTCGAAAGCATGGGCTTCACCACCTGCCACACCATCACCCGCGACGACCTGACAGGGACGCAACTGCCCATTGGCCGCCCCATCGGCAACAAACGCGCCTACGTCATGGACAGTGGTCTCCACCTGCTGCCGGCAGGCGTCGTAGGCGAGCTCTACGTCGCCGGCGCGGGACTGGCGCGCGGGTACGTAAGCCGTCCGGGCCTGACGGCAGAGCGCTTCGTCGCCTGCCCCTTCGGCGCCCCCGGTGAGCGCATGTACCGCACCGGAGACCTCGCCCGCTGGACCACCGACGGAACACTCGAATACATCGGCCGAGCCGACGACCAAATCAAAATACGCGGCTTCCGCATTGAACCCGGCGAAATCGCCGCCACCCTCACCGGCCACGAAGCCATCGTCCAAGCCGCCGTCATCGCCCACGAAGACCAGCCCGGCGACGTACGACTCATCGCCTACGCCGTCCCGGCGGAACAACACACACCCGACCCGGCGGAACTGCGCCGCCACCTCGCCGCCCTACTCCCCCGCCACATGGTCCCCGCCACCATCGTGTTCCTCGACGCCCTGCCCCTCACCCCGAACGGCAAACTCGACCGCCACGCCCTCCCCGCACCCCACTACACGGCATCGGCCGAAGGACGCCGGCCGCAAACCGAACAGGAACAGACCCTGGCCGGCCTGTTCACCGAAATCCTCGGCATCGAGAACATCACCCTCGACGACAGCTTCTTCGACCTCGGCGGACACTCCCTCCTCGCCACACGCCTTATCAGCCGCATCCGCACCACACTCGGTACAGAGCTGGGTATCCGCGACCTCTTCGACGCCCCGACCGTCGCCGGCCTGGTGCAACGACTCGACAGCGCGGCCGCCGCGCGCCCAGCCCTCCGCACAGCACAACGCCCCGAGCCCCTACCCCTGTCCTCAGCCCAGCACCGCCTCTGGTTCCTCGAACGCTTCGAAAAGCAGGCCACCTACAACGCGCCCTTCGCCTACCGACTCCATGGCCACATCAACATCCCGGCCCTCCAATCGGCCATCAACGACGTCATCACCCGCCACGAAGCGCTCCGCACCACCTTCCCCGCCACCAACGGCCAACCCCGGCAGCACATCCTCGACACGGATGCCGCCTACGTGAACCTCACCGTGACGGCGTGCACAGAGGAACAGCTCGCAGATCGGATATCGGCAACAGCATTCACCCCGTTCGACCTGGAAACGGAAATCCCCCTCCGAGCCACATTGTTCACCCTCGGCAACGAAGCCGAACCCGAGCTCGGACCCGCATCCGTGCTCGTCCTCGCCCTCCACCACATCGCCAGCGACGGCTGGTCCGAGCGACCACTCCTCAACGACCTCGCCACCGCATACCAAGCACGCTCCACAGGAAACCCCCCGCCCTGGGAACCACTGCCGGTCCAATACGCCGACTACACCCTCTGGCACCAGCAAATCCTGGACGACGTCCTGGAAGACCAGCTCGCCTACTGGGCGGAGACGCTCGCCGGCGCACCCCAGGAACTGGCACTCCCGGCCGACCGCCCACGCCCCGTCGTAGCCGACCATGCAGGCGGGCTGGTGGAGTTCACTCTCGATGCCGGCCTGCACACCCGCCTGGACGACCTGGCCCGCCGCCACGGCGCCACCCTCTTCATGGTCCTGCAGACCGCCTTGGCCGCCCTCCTCTCCCGTATGGGCGCGGGCAGTGACGTCCCGCTCGGCACTGTCGTCGCCGGACGGTCGGACGAGGCCCTGGACGACCTCGTCGGCTTCTTCGTCAACACCCTCGTCCTCCGCACGGACCTGTCCGGCGATCCGTCCTTCACCGAACTCCTCGCACGCGTCCGCGAAACCGACCTCGGCGCCTTCGCCCACCAGGACGTCCCCTTCGAGCGCCTCGTGGAAGCGATCAACCCCGACCGGACCAGCTCACGCCATCCGCTCTTCCAGACCATGCTCGTCCTCCAGAACAACACCGAAGGCGAGCTGGTTCTCCCCGGGCTCACGGTGGAAGCCGAGCCCTTCGGTTCGGTCCTCTCGAAATTCGACCTCGACTTCACTTTCGTGGAGGACCGCAGCAGTGCCGGGCTCCCCCTCGGCATCAGGGGAACGGTGCTGTTCGCCACGAGCCTGTTCGACCGGGCGACGGCGCAGCTGATGGCGGATCGGCTGCAGCTGGCCCTCGAAGCTGCGGCGGCGGATCCGGACTCTCCCATCGGATCGCTGCGGGTATTCGAGTCGGTGGAGGCGGAGCGGGCCTGCCTGGCACGAGCCGAGCAGCTACGGTCCGCGCTCGCGGCCGGCGAGGACGGAGCCGAAGAGGAGGCGAAGACGAAGGCCGAGCGGTCCGAGCGGCTCGGTACGCGGGGCCCTCGCTCGGCACAGGAGGAAATCCTCTGCGGCCTCTTCGCCGAGGTACTCGGCACTCCCGTCGTCGGAACGGAAGACAACTTCTTCGCCCTCGGCGGGCACTCCCTCCTCGCCACACGCCTCATCAGCCGCATCCGCACCGTACTCGGCGCAGAACTCGGCATCCGCGACCTCTTCCGCAACCCCACCGTGTCCGCAGTCGCCCAACGACTGCGTACAGCGACAGACGACGCCCGCACAGCTCTCACGGCACGAGAACGCCCCGAGGTGCTCCCGCTCTCCTCGGCACAACACCGCCTGTGGTTCCTCGAACGATTCGAGAAGCAAGCCACCTACAACGCGCCCTTCGCCTACCGGCTCCACGGCCACGTCAACGTGCAGGCCCTCCGAGCCGCAGTAGCAGACGTCGTCAGCCGCCACGAGGCACTCCGCACGATCTTCCCCACAGTCGAGGGCGAACCGCAGCAGCTGGTCCTGGACACCGACGACTTGCCCATGGACTTCACGGTGCTGGAGTGCCCGGAGGAGCAGCTCGCGGAGCGGATCGCGGAGGCGGCTTTCGCGGCGTTCGATCTGACGACGGCGCTCCCGATTCGGATCGCGCTGTTCCGCCTCGGTGAGAGCGAGTCCATGCTCGTCCTCACGCTGCACCACATCGCGAGCGACGGCTGGTCCGAGCGGCCACTGTTCGAGGACTTGGCCACGGCGTACCGGGCGCGGTGCGCGGGTGAGGCTCCGGTGTGGGAGCCGTTGCCGGTGCAGTACGCCGACTACACCCTCTGGCACGAGGAACTCCTGGGCGAGGTGCTGGACGACCAGCTCGCCTACTGGCGGCGGACCGTGGCCGGCATGCCCCAGGAACTGGACATCCCCACGGACCGGCCCCGGCCTCCTGCGGCGAGCCACGAGGGCGGTCTCGTCGAGTTCGAGCTCAAGGCCGGCCTGCACGCCCGCCTGGAAAACCTGGCCCGCAGGCAAGGCGTGACCCTCTTCATGGTGCTGCAGGCAGGCCTCGCCGCGCTCCTGTCCCGGCTCGGCGCCGGCACCGACATCCCCCTCGGCACCGTCGTCGCCGGACGGTCGGACGAGGCCCTGGACGACCTCGTCGGCTTCTTCGTCAACACCCTCGTCCTCCGCACGGACCTGTCCGGCGATCCGTCCTTCACCGAACTCCTCACGCGCATCCGCGACACCGACCTCGCTGCCTACACCCACCAGGACATTCCCTTCGAGCGCCTCGTCGAGGAGATCAACCCTGACCGGTCGGCGGCCCGGCACCCGCTCTTCCAGGTCATGCTCGTGCTCCAGAACAACGCCGAAGGAAGCATCGCGCTCGATGACCTGACCGTGGAGTCGGAGTCGGTCGGTTCGATTCCGGCGAAGTTCGATCTGAACTTCGCCTTCGTGGAGCAGCAGGATGCTGCCGGGCATCCGTCCGGAATCCGTGGGGACCTGTTGTTCGCGACGGATCTCTTCGACCGGTCGTCGGCGCAGGCGATGGCGGATCGGCTGGTGCGCCTGCTGACCGGTGCTGCCGCTGACCCCGAGGCGACCGTGGGATCGGTCGAGCTGCTCGGCTCCGACGAGCGGAAGACGATCGTGTCGGTGTGGAACGACACGGACCGGGTGGCGCCGGAAGTTCTGGATCGGACGCTCCACGAGGTCTTCGAGGAACAGGTACGGCACACTCCCGAGGCCGTTGCGCTGGTCTTCGGAGACGAGCGCGTGACATACGCCGAGCTGAACGAGCGGGCCGACCGGCTCGTGCCGTGGCTGGTGGACGCGGGCGCGGTCATCGGCATCCATCTTGAGCGCGGGGTGGACATGGTGGTGGCACTCCTGGCCACCCTCAAAGCCGGCTCCGGATACACCTTGCTGGACCCGGAATTCCCCGCCGAACGGGTGGCGAGCGTCCTCTCCGAGGCAGATGTGCGGTTGGTGATCACCCGCACCCGACTCCACGGGGCGTTTTCTGCTCTCGGCGCCGCGACCGTGTGCGTCGATGCGCTGACCGAGCAGCCCGGCACGGCAACCCGAGTCCATGATGTGCGTGCGGATGATGTGGCGTGCGTGATGTTCACTTCGGGCTCGACAGGGCGCCCGAAGGGTGTCGCCTCGTCGCACCGTGCCCTGCTGGGCACCTACCTCGGCCAGGACTACGCCGACTTCGGCCCCAGTGAAGTGTTCCTGCAATGCTCACCCGTCTCCTGGGACGGCTTCGCACTGGAACTCTTCGGTGCCCTTCTCCACGGCGCGACATGCGTCCTCCAGCCCGGACAGAGCCCCGAACCCGCCGCCATCGAGCACCTGGTGGCCGAGCACGGCGTCACCATGCTCCAGCTCTCCGCAAGCCTCTTCAACCACCTCGTCGACGAGTACTCCGACGCCTTCCGCGGCATACGCATCGCCTTCACCGGCGGAGAAGCCGGATCGGTCGCCCACGTAGCCAAGGTGCTGGAACTCTTCCCCGGCCTGCGCGTGGGCAACGGCTACGGACCCGTCGAAAGCATGGGCTTCACCACCTGCCACACCATCACCACCCACGACCTCACGGCAAGCCAACTCCCCATCGGCCGCCCCGTCGGCAACAAGCGGGCCTATGTCCTGGACCGCAGACTGCACCCGGTCCCGGCGGGCGTCGTAGGCGAGGTGTATGTCGCCGGCGCAGGACTGGCGCGCGGGTACGTAAGCCGTCCGGGTCTGACGGCGGAGCGCTTCATCGCCTGCCCCTTCGGCGCCCCCGGTGAGCGCATGTACCGCACCGGAGACCTCGCCCGCTGGACCACCGACGGAACACTCGAATACATCGGCCGCGCCGACGACCAGGTCAAGATCCGCGGCTTCCGCATCGAGCCAGGGGAAATCGCCGCGGCCCTCACCGGCCACGAAGCCGTCGTCCAGGCCGCCGTCATCGCCCGCGAGGACCGGCCCGGCGACGTACGACTCGTCGCCTACGCCGTCCCCGCCGAGCACCACACACCCGACCCCGAAGAACTGCGGCGCTACACAGCTGCCCTGCTCCCTCGCCACATGGTTCCCACCGCAGTCGTCCTCCTCGACGCCCTGCCCCTCACCGCGAACGGCAAGCTCGACCGCCACGCCCTCCCCGTACCCGAGGTCCGAAGTGAGGTGGGTGGTCGCGGGCCGCGTTCCGTTACGGAGGAGATCCTGTGCGGGATCTTCGCGGAGGTTCTGTCGATCCCGGCTGTGGGTATCGACGACGACTTCTTCGTCCTGGGCGGTCACTCGCTCCTGGCGACGCGGCTCATCAGCCGGATCCGCACCGCACTCGGCGCAGAACTCGGCATCCGTGACCTCTTCGACGCCCCGACCGTCGCCGGCCTGGTGCAACGACTCGACGGCGCGGCCGCCGCACGCCCAGCCCTCCGCACAGCACAACGCCCAGAGCCCCTGCCCCTGTCCTCAGCCCAGCACCGCCTCTGGTTCCTCGAACGCTTCGAACAGCAAGCCACCTACAACGCACCCTTCGCCTACCGACTCCACGGCCACATCAACGTGCCCGCCCTGCAAGCAGCGCTCAACGACGTCATCACCCGCCACGAAGCACTCCGCACCACCTTCCCCGCCACCAACGGCCAACCCCGGCAGCACGTGCTGTCTCCCCAGGAGGTACATCTGAAGCTCACGGTGGCGGCGTGCGGAGAGGAACAGCTCGCGGAGCGCATCTCGGAAACAGCGTTCGCCCCGTTCGACCTGGAGACGGAAATCCCCCTCCGAGCCACGCTGCTCACCCTCATCGCCAAAACCACCATCACGTCCGAGCCCGAGACCGAGACCGAGACCGAAACCGATCCTGAATCCGTGCTCGTCCTCGCCCTCCACCACATCGCCAGCGACGGCTGGTCCGAGCGACCGCTCCTCAACGACCTCGCCACCGCATACCAAGCACGCTCCACAGGAAACCCCCCGCCCTGGGAACCACTGCCGGTCCAATACGCCGACTACACCCTCTGGCAGCGGGACCTGCTCACCGAAATCGTCGACGATCAGCTCGCCTACTGGACGAAGACGCTCGCCGGCGCACCCCAGGAACTGGCACTCCCGACCGACCGCCCACGCCCTGCCGCAGCCAGTCACGCGGGCGGGCTGGTGGAGTTCGCACTCGATGCCGACCTGCACACCCGCCTGGACGGCCTGGCCCGTAGGCAAGGCGTGACCCTCTTCATGGTGCTGCAAGCCGGCCTCGCCACCCTCCTGACCCGCCTCGGAGCCGGCACCGACATCCCCCTCGGCACCGTCGTCGCCGGACGCACCGACGAAGCACTCGACGGCCTCGTCGGCTTCTTCGTCAACACCCTCGTCCTCCGCACCGACACCTCCGGCAACCCCGCCTTCACCGAGCTCCTCGCACGCGTCCGCGACACCGACCTCGGCGCCTTCGCCCACCAGGACGTCCCCTTCGAGCGACTGGTCGAGGAGATCAACCCCGACCGGTCAGCGGCACGCCACCCTCTCTTCCAGACCATGCTCGTCCTCCAGAACAACACCGAAGGAACCGTGGACCTGGAGGGGCTGGCCCTGGAAGCCGAGCCGTTCGGGGCGGGCGCGCCCAAGTTCGACCTCGACTTCACCTTCTCCGAGGGGCGCGACGCCACCGGGACTCCGACGGGGATCAGTGGTTCGGTGGCGTTCGCCGCGGACCTGTTCAGCCGGGCGTCCGCCTGCTCGATGGCGGACCGGCTGCGGCTGATCCTCGAAGGCGTAGCGGCGGATCCGGAAGTCCCCATCGGCGCCGTCGAGCTGCTGGGTGCCGGCGAGCGGGACCGCATCGTCACCGGCTGGAACGACACCGTTCGCGCCCTGCCGGACGCCCGGCTGCTGCCCGAGGTCTTCGAGGGCAATGCGCAGCGGACGCCGGGGGCGACCGCCTTGGTGGCCGACGGTACGGCCGTCACCTTCGCGGAGCTGAACGCGCGGGCGAACCGGCTGGCCCGGTTGTTGCTCGGCACGGGGGTGGGCCCCGGTGGCCCCGTGGCGGTGCTGCTGCCGCGCTCGGCCGAGCTCGTCGTGGCGCAGCTGGCCGTCATGAAGGCCGGTGCCTGCTACGTCCCGGTCGATCCGGAGTACCCGGCCGACCGCATCGGGCTGATGCTGGCCGATGCCGTGCCGTCCGTCCTGCTCACCGACGTCCACGGGGCCGAGAGACTGACACCGGTTCCCGGGGAGCCGACCGTGCCGACCGTGGTGCTGCGGCTGGACGACCCCACTGTCCGCGACTCCGTGGACCGGCAGCCGGGCGGCAACCTCGCGCCCGGCGAGCGCACCGCGCCGCTGAGCCCCGGCGACCCTGCATACATCGTCTACACCTCGGGGTCGACGGGCCGTCCGAAGGGCGTACTGGTCGAGCACCGGGCCCTGACCAACCTCTTCCACCAGCACATCGGTGCCGTGTACGCGGACGCACACGAACATGTACACTCACCGGCGGTTCCGGACGGGCGTCCCCTGCGTGCCGCGCTGACGGGGGCGACGACCTTCGACGCCGCGTGGAGCCCGCTGCTCTGGATGGTGGCCGGTCACGAGCTGCACCTCGTGGACGACGAGACGCGCCGTTCGCCCGAGGCCCTGGTCGCGTACGCCGCGGCGGCGGGCATCGACTACATGGAGATGACACCGACGTACTGCCGGCAGCTGCTGGAGCTGGGGCTGCTCGCGGACGACCGGCCTTCCCGCCCCTCCTTCCTGGAGATCGGCGGCGAGGCGGTGGACGAGGCGCTGTGGTCGGAGCTCGGCCGGGCATCGGGCACGGTCACGTACAACACCTACGGCCCCACCGAGTGCACGGTCTACACCACGTACGCGCGGGTGGACGGGCACGAGCGCCCGGTCATCGGACGGCCGCTCGGCAACCACCGGGCCTACGTGCTGGATGCGGGGCTGGGTGTGGTGCCTGCCGGTGTGGTCGGCGAGCTGTACATCGCGGGCGCGGGACTGGCGCGCGGGTACGTGAACCGTGCGGGTCTGACGGCGGAGCGTTTCGTCGCCTGTCCCTTCGGCGCCCCCGGTGAGCGCATGTACCGCACCGGAGACCTCGCCCGCTGGACCTCTGATGGCGTCCTGGAATACATAGGCCGCGCCGACGACCAGATCAAGATCCGCGGCTTCCGTATCGAACCCGGCGAAATCGCCGCCGCTCTCACCGGCCACGAAGCCGTCGTCCAGGCCGCCGTCATCGCCCGCGAAGACCGGCCCGGCGACGTACGACTCGTCGCCTACGCCGTCCTCGGGCAAGAGCCCGGGCAGGAACCCGGGCAGGACACTGCGCTCGCGGTCGGACCGGCTGATCTGCACCGGTACCTGTCCGGGCTGCTGCCGCGGCACATGGTTCCGGGGGCGGTCGTCGTCCTGGACGCGTTGCCGATGACCCCGCACGGGAAGCTCGATCACCGCGCGCTGCCGGCACCGGAGGCCGGGGGCGAGCCGGGCGGGCGCGGTCCGCGCTCCGTCGAGGAGCGGGTGCTGTGCGAGGTGTTCGCCGAGGTCCTGTCCGTCCCGGCCGTCGGCATCGATGACGACTTCTTCCTCCTGGGCGGGCACTCCATCAAGGCCGCCCAGCTGGTCAGCCGGGCCCGTACGGCGCTCGGCGCGGAGATCGGCATCCGTGACCTGTTCGACGCGCCGACCGTCGCGGGCCTGGCCGAACGGCTGGCCGCCGGGGGCGGTCACGACCCGCTCTCCGCGCTGCTGCCCCTGCGCAAGGGGACGAATGGCGGAGACGGGGACCGGGACCGGGACAGTAGTGGGAACGGGAACGGGGGCACGGCATCCGCGCCGCTCTTCTGCGTCCATCCCGCGGCCGGCATCAGCTGGGTCTACTCCGGGCTGCTGCGTCACCTGGATCCGAGCCGAGCCGTCTACGGCCTCCAGGCCCGCGGTCTCACCGATGAGACCGCGGCGCCGCGGAGCGTCGAGGAGATGGCGAAGGACTACCTGGCCTCGATCCGGTCCGTGCAGCCGCACGGCCCGTACGCGCTGCTCGGCTGGTCCTTCGGCGGCATCGTGGCGCACGAGCTGGCCGTCCGCCTGCAGGAGGAAGGTGAGGAGGTGACGGCCCTCGTCCTGATGGACAGCTACCCGAACGGGCCCGCCGACGCTCCCGCCGCTACGAGCCCGGAACTTCCGGGCCTGCAGAACCCCCGGGACCCCGCCACCGTGCTGGCGGTCTTCGAGTCGCTGGGCCACGATCCGGACGCGGCCGCGGCGCCCGACAGCCCGCTCGCGCTGCTGGGCGCGGGGAAGCTGGAGGCGGTGACGCGCGTCTTCACGGAGAACGCGGCGATGCAGGACGCCTTCACGCCCCGGACCTTCCGGGGGGACGTGCTCCTGATCGAGGCCACCGAGGGAAAGCCGGAGGAGGCGCTCAAGCCCGACGCGTGGGCGGCCCATGTGACGGGAGAGGTGCACGTGTACCAAGTGGCGGGGCTCCACGGTGAGCTGACCCAACCTGTTCACCTGGCCGCCTTCGGCCCGGTCGTCGCCGCCTGGTGCGGCGGGGAACGGCAGCCGTAGCGAGGCGGGCGGTGGTGCCGTCGGCCGGCTGGGGCGTCCGGTCAGCCGGCCGACGGCCCGGGGCGGTATCCCCGGTTCCCGTCGAGGCGGTACCCCGTGCCCGGGTCTCGGTAGTGTCCCGGGGCCGGGTCGAGGCAGTGGCCCGGGTCCGGGTCCGGGTCCGGGTCCGGGTCCGGGTCCGGGTCCGGGTCGCGATGGTGTCCCGGGCCCCCGCCCAGGCGGTGTCCCGCCTCCCGGTCCGGACGGTGTCCCGCCTCCCGGTCCGGGCGGTACGACGCACCCCCGTCATGGCGGTGTCCTGCATCCTGGCCCGGGCGGGATCCCGGGTCCGGGGCCGAGGCCGGGGGCGGGGCCGCAGTCGCAGCCGGGGCCGGGGCCGGATCCGGACGGTGGCCCGCTTCGTGTCCGGCGGTGCCGAGCCCCAGTTCGTACTGGAGACTGGCCGCCGCGGCGAAGTGTTCCTCCGCCGCCCCGTCCCCGACCGCGCGCAGGGCCCTGCCGAGCACCCGGTGGCTGCGCGCCATGAGCAGGTTCTCCTGGGCCAGGAGGGCCGCGGAGAGGGCCTGGGAGGCCTCCTCCAGGGCGGCGGCGGTGTCCCCCGTGGCCAGCAGGGTCTCGGCCAGCCGGTAGCGGCACTCCGCCTCGGTCCGGATCCGGCCGCTGACCCGTATCCGCTCGAGGACGTCACCGTAGAGCCGCGCCGCGTGCGTGTACTGCCGCTCCTGGAAGTAGCTCTCGGCCTCTGCCAGGCGTACGGCGAACAACGACTCGCGGTCGCCGCTCCTGGTGAACTCGGTTGCGAGGGCCCGGCATTCCTTCCTGATGCGGGTGAGGTCCATGCGGCGGCGGGGGTCGCGGACCTCGATGCGCAGCAGGACCGTGCGCCTCCGCTGCACGAGTCCGTGGTCGCCCGTCGTCTCGGCCAGGGACACCGCTCGTCGGCCGTAGTGGCGTGCGGAGTCGAAGTGGCCGCACTGCAGGTGCAGGTCGGACAGCATCGACAGGGCGAACAGGACGCAGAGGAAGCGCCGGGCGCCGTCGGTGAGGGTGGGCGAGTCCCCGAGGTAGTCGAGTACCCGGGTCAGGTAGTGCTCGGCGCGGCTGGACGAGGCCCGGTTGCGGTGGAGCACTCCGGCCGCGTAGTAGGCCGTGCCGGTCACGTCCTCGTCGCAGCAGCGTTCGGCCGCGGGGACGAGCTCCATGGCCGCGCGTACCGCGACCGCCAGGGGCAGCGTCTCCTCGAAGGCGGGGAGCAGGGCGAGGATGTCCACGCCGTGGGCGACGGCGTCCGGGGAGCCGGTGGTCGCGGCCTGTTCGGCCAGTGCGGCGAGTGTCGGCACCTCGCGGCGCACCCATTCGACGGCCTCGGCCCGTACGCTCAGGTCGGCGCCCCGGGAGCGTCGTGGATGGGCTTCGCGCGTCAGCGGGCCGCCCAGCGGGTGGGTGGCCCGTACGGCGTTGACGATGCAGGCGGCGGCGTGGTCGACCGCCCGGAGGACGGCGTCGAGGCGCTCGTCCTCGGTCAGTTCGGCGTGCGCCTTGCATCGGGCGTAGACGCCGACCAGGTCGTGGTAGCGGAAGCGGCCGGGGGCCGGTGACTCCAGCAGCGCGGCGTCCACGAGGGTCTCCAGGACCGTCTCGGCGTCCAGCTCCGGCAGGCACAGGACCGCTGCCGCGGAGGAGACGCCCCAGTCGAGGCTGTGCGGCAGGGAGAGCATCAGGAACGCCCGGGTCTGCTCCGGATTCAGCTGGGCGAACGACAATTCGAAGGCCGCTTCGACGGACAGGTCCTCCACGCGGAGCTCGCGCAGCAGCCGGACCTCGTCCGAGAGCCGGGAGACCATTTCCGCGACCGTCCAGGACGGCCGGGCCGCCAGCCGGGCCGCGGTGACCCTCAGTGCGAGCGGCAGGTGGCCGCACGCGCGCGCCAGGGCCGAGGCCGACTGCGGTTCGCGCTCCATCCGGGCCTGCCCGGCGAGCCGGCTCAGCAGGGCGAAGGCGTCCGCGCCGCTGAGCCCTCCCAGGGGAAGCCGGAGCGTGGCGGGTATGGAGGCGAGGGCGCGGGCCGTGACGAGGACGGCGGTGTGCGGCGCACCGGGCAGCAGGGGCCGGACCTGTTCGGCGCCGGCCGCGTTGTCCAGGACGATCAGCATCGAGCGGTCGAAGGCGAGGGTACGGAAGAGGGCTGCCCGGTCGTCGACCCGCGGGGGTATGCGGCCGGGCGGGACGGCCAGGGCGCTCAGGAAGCGTTCCAGGACGTCCGCCGGATCGTTCGGGGCCCCGTCCGCTCCGCGCAGCTCGGCGTACAACTGGCCGTCGGGGAAGTGCGATGCCACGGCGTGCGCGGCCCGAAGGGCCAGCGAGGTCTTCCCGACCCCTCCCATTCCGGTCACGACGGCCACAGCGTGGTCATCACCTTCGGTGAGCGCCGTGGTCAGCCGGGTGATCTCCTCGTCGCGTCCGACGAAGTCGGCGGGCGGCGGCGGGAGCTGGCGGGGGACGGTGTCGTCGGTCTTTTGGGTGTCGCCGGTTGCCGGGTCGGGCCTGCGGATGCCGACCGGTGCCGGGGCGGGGATCTCCAGGAGCGCGGGGTCCCCGGCGAGCACCGCCGCATGGAGCTCCTTGAGCTCCGATCCCGTGTCGATGCCCAGCTCCCCGGCGAACACCGTCCGGGCCCGGTCGTACGCGGCGAGGGCCTCGGCGCTGCGGCCGGACCGGTAGAGGGCCAGCATCAGCGTGATGTACAGCCGTTCCCGGTAGGGGTGGATCTCCAGGGCGGCGAGGACGCCGGGGATAGCGGCCATGTGCCGCCCGCACTGGAGCATGAGTTCCAGATGGCATTCGGTGGCCGTCGCCCGCTGTTCCTCCAAGGCGCGTCGCTGGGCGTCGGCGTAGGGGCCGGGCACGCCGGCGAGCGTCGATCCCTGCCACAGGCCCAGTGCCTCCTCCAGGAGGGTCACGGCCGTCGCGGGCGCTCCTCCCGTGATGGCCGGCCGGGCCTGCTCGACGAGGTCGACGAACCTCAGGGCGTCGACGGCCTCGCTCGGCAGCCGCAGCCGGTAGCCGCCGGCGACCGATTCGATGACCGACGCCGCACGGCCCGCCTCCGGCCGGACGGCCCCGGCCTCGCTGCCGGAGGCGGCGGAGGTGACGGAGGCGGCGGACGGATCGGCGGCGTCGATCCGCGATCGCAGGCGGTGGACGTAGTTGACGATCACGCGGCGTGCGGTGACGGGCGGTTCGTCGTCGTAGAGGTCGTCGACCAGCTGGTCGACGGACACGAGGTGCCCGGCCCGCAGCGCCAGGGCGGTGAACACGGCCTGCGGCCCAGGGGCCCCCGGGGAGACGGCCGATCCCCCGGCAGGAACCCATCGCACCGGCCCCAGCACCTGCACACGGGCCCCACGCGTAACTGGCACCACCACAGGACACCCCTCAATAACCCATCACGCATTAGCCGTTGAACGGCTCCTTTTCCTCATGTGACCACGCTGTACGTGCAGAAGCCATGCTTCTCGACGTCATGATCCGTAGATGCGACCGCTTTCGGCCACCGCGGCGGAGGGAGTACCGATCGGACGCTCAACACTCCCAGCGGAATAATGTTTTCGCAGTTCCCTCGCAAGAGGCATTCGCGCCACCTCCTGCTGCACCGCCATGATGAACCCGACGTCGGATATCTTTAACTCGACGACCGACCAGAACAGTTGTGATAGGGGACGGATCCCCGAATGGAGAGCCGGGGGAATCCTCGGATAAGGCAAAATCCGCATTGATCAGGGACGCCCTGTGCGGAACTCCTGAGCAGGGCGGCGAGTTCTCCGCGGCCCGCAAACGACGGCGGAACAGGACAAGGGCGCCGACAGCTCCGGGATCAGGGGCGGGGAGTGCCATTGACGGGCGACGTAGGCACAGGCGTAGGTAGAGGCGCAGGCATAGGCGCAGGCATAGGCGCAGGCGCAGGCCGGTTCAGCCGCCAGACCACCTCGATCCCGCTGCCTGAGGGAGCTACGGGCGGCGTTGCCCGTTCCCGCAGGACTTCGGTGAAGCCCAACCGGCGCGGAACGGCGGCGCTGGAGGTGTTGGCCAGGTCGTGCGCGATTTCCAGGTACTCCACGTCCGGCAGGGTGAACATCTCGGTGGCCAAGGCCGCCGTCGCTCTCGTGGCGATGCCCTGGCCAGTGGCGGCGGGGTGCAGCCAGTACCCCATGCGCCGACCCTGGGGTTCGGCCCCGCGGTAGGTCTGGCACATGCCGAGAAGAGTGCCGTCTTCGTCGATGGCGTAGTTGTACACGTCACCGCTCGCCCACTTCGACTCGGCCTTGGTGAGGAAGTCCCGGGTGCTCTCCTCGCTGTGCGAGGCGACCCACGGCTCCCAGGGGCGCAAGTGGTCCAGCGACTCCTCGATCAACGTGAGGGCCGGAGCGAAGTCGCTCAGCCCCCGCCAGCGTCGCAGGACGAAGTCTCCGCACTCGATGATCTGCCTCGGTCGCTCCATGACGGCCATGATCGTACGTTTTCGGCGGCTGCGGGCGGCTGCGGGCGGGGGCCTTGTGTACGAGGTCCCCGGGGCAGCCCGTGGCAAGGTCTTTCAGGTGTCCGTGGCGCGTGCCCCGGCATCGGCGACGGCATCGACCACGGTGCCTCCGGCCTCGGGGCTTCAGTAGGCGGGACTGCCCGACGGAACGGGCGCGACCGTGCGGTCGCCGAATGCGGTCCACGGGAGCCAGCCGCTGCCGGGCCGGGCCTGTACGCGGGTGCGTATCCGTCCTTGGGTGGTGACGGCGAAGACGTGGATCCGTCCGGTGGCGTCTGCCGTGGCCGTGGGCAGGGCGGCGAGCTGGACGCCCGGCTCGCCGAAGTCGTCGGCAGGGTCCCAGCTGCCGCCGGGGGTGGCCTGCCGGCGGTGGCTGAGCAGGGCTCCGCCGGGCGACAGGGCGAAGGCGTCGAGCCTGCCGTCGGCGTCGGTGACGAGCGCCGGGGCGGTGGCGGTCCAGCCGAACATCGGCTGCCAGGCGTCCCAGCCTCCGCTCGGCACGGTCTGGCGCCGGGAGAACGTCGCCACACCGGACGGGGCCGTCGCCGCGACGGTGAGCCTGCCGCTGCCGTCGCGTGCCACGCGCGGCGCGGTGCCGGCCGCGGTGCCGAAGCGGCTCCACTGCGCCCAGGCGCCGTTGGGCGTCTCCTGCCACCGGTGGTAGATACCGGCGCCACCGGGCGCGAGGGCGAAGACTTCCAGCCGCCCGTCGGCGTTGGCGGTGACGACGGGCGGTGCGCCCGCGGGCCCGCCGAAGCCGCCGTCCCACGCGCCCCAGGTCAGTGATCCGGGTGACGTCTGCCGTCGCCGGGCGATGGCGGTGCCGCCCGGGGCGAGCGCGAAGGCGTCCAGTCCGCCGTCGGCGTTGCGGGCGACGGCGGGGGCCGCGCCTGCCGGGCCGCCGAACTCCTCCCAGTCGTGCCAGCCACCGTCCGGCCGCTGCACCCGGTGGTGCAGGTTGGCACCACCGGGTGCGAGGGAGAACACCTCCAGCCTGCCGTCGGCGTTGCGGCCGAGCGTGGGAACCGCCCCGGCCGGTCCGCCGAACGGCTCCCACGGCGACCACGTGTCGGCCTGCGGGTCGAGCTGGACGCGTTGCAGCATCGAGTGGTCGCCCGCGTCCAGCGCGAACACGGTCAGCCGGCCGTCGACATCGAGTCCGGCGACGGGGTTGTCGACGCTCTGCCAGGGCGGTGGTGTGTCCCGCCACTGCAAGGGAGCGAGGGAGATCCCCTGGTGAAACCAGCCCGCGGCACTGCCGTACCACTCCGGTCCGTCGGTGACGACCTCGACGGCGTGACCGGGCACGTGGCCTGCATAACCGCCGAGGTCGAAGGAGAACGGGTTGCGGGACGCGAACACGTCGGTGCCGTCGTAGCCGTTGCGGGGCCCGATGAACAGGTAGTACCAGCCGTCCCGCTCGACGACGTAGGGCGACTCGGTGACCGATACCGTCGCGGCCGTGGTCGCGTCGGTGAACGCGATTCCCGGTTCGCTCCAGTGCAACAGGTCGCCGGAGCGCCGGAAGGCCACCACGTGCCGGCCCGACCGGTCGGCCTGTCCGTCCTGGCCGCCCCGTCCGTCCTGGCCCTCTTGTCCCTCTTGGCCGGACAGTTCGGTGTAGTACATCACCCACTGGCCGGCGATCCTCACCACCATCGGGTCGCGCGCCACGCGCCCCCGGAAGAGCGGGCCGGTCGGGATCCGCGTCCAGGTGAACAGGTCGGTCGAGGTGGCGAGGTTGATCGCGGCACCGCTTCGGCCGCCGGCGGCGTAGAACATCCAGTACGTGCCGCCCGCCTCGATGACGTGCGGCGCCCACAGGTGTTCCTCCCCGAAGTAGGCCGGGTCGGCGGTCAGCGCGTCGGCGTGCGTGGTCCACGGTCCGTACGGGTCCGGGGCGGAAGCGTGGGCGAAGGAGACCTCGGCCGCGCTGTCGGGGGCCTGGCCGGGAGGCGCACCGGCACCGACGATGCTGAACAAGTGCCACCGGCCGGCCGCCTTGATGAGCGTGTGGTCGTTCAGGTAGCGCCGTACACCGGAGGTGGACGGATCGTAGACGTGCGTGAAGGGCCCCGCGCCGATCCACTGGTGGGGCGCGGGCGGCGCGGCGTTGGCGACGGTGCCGCCCACGGCTCCCGGCAGTGCGAGGGCGCCCGCCGCGGCGCAGCCCTGGAGCAGACGGCGTCTGCTGATCGGATGCATGGGTTGGTCCTCCCGCAGGGGGTGCCGCGGCCGGCCGGGGCGTCGTCGTCCCGGCCGGCCGCGGGTGTCGGTTCACTTGACGGGCGGGCCGGCAGTGCTGTTGAGCCAGGCCCATTCGGACCAGGAGCTGAAGCCGGTCTGCCACCTGTGGTAAACGCCGGCCTGGCTGGTCCCGAAGACCTCGATGCGACCGTCGGCATTGGCCGTGGCGCTGATCTCGGTTCCGCCGGTTCCGAAGTTCTCCCAGTCGGCATAGGGGGCGTTCACGCCCTTCTGCCAGATGTGCGCGGCGGTCTCACCGTTGATGGCGAAGACCTCCACCCGCCCGTCGGGGCTGCGGTCGCTGGTGAGCTGAGAATTGGCGGGACCGTGCGCCGGCTCCCAGCCGGACCAGTCGGTCGGGCTCGTCTGGTACCGGTGGAAGACCCCCACCGGACCGGAGGCGAACACCTCGATACGGCCATCAGCGTTGTGGTCGACGGTCACGTCGTGGCCGCCACCGCCGAAGTCCTCCCACTGCGACCAGCCGCCGTTGACAGCCGTCTGGTACTGATGCTGGAACGTGCTCCCGTTGAGCGCGAACACCTCCAGCCGGCCGTCGACAGCCTTCTCCATCTTCACCCGGCTGTCCGCAGGACCGCCGCCGGAAGGCTCCCAGGTCGACCAGCCGCCGTTCGGAGCGGCCTGATACCGGTGGAACACTCCCTTCGGCCCTGAAGCGAACACCTCGATGCGACCGTCGCCGTTGACTCCCGCGGCCACGCTGCTCCCGCCGGTACCGAACGCCTCCCAGTCGGACCAGGCGCCGGACGGGGAGAGCTGATAGCGGTGCTGGGCGACGTCGCCGTTGATCGCGAACGCCTCCAGCCGACCATCGGCATTCGGCGCGATCGCGAGCTGCGCGTTGCCGGGACCGCCCAGCCGCTCCCACTCCGACCAGCCGCCGTTGACCTGGGTCTGCCAGGCGTGGTGCACCCCGTCGGCCCCGGCCGCGAACACCTCCAGCCGGCCGTCGGCCGACCGCGCCGACACCACCCGGCCCGACTCCACCGGATACACCAGCGGCGCGGGTCCGGGGCCCGGATGCCCGAGGCGCGCCACCGCGGCGCGGGCCTCGTCCATGTGCCGCAGGTGATGGCCCATGACGTACGTGGACCACGGCTGCCAGTTCTTCCCCTCGTTGGAGATGCGGTAGGCCGCGTTCGCGTTGCACTGGGCGTCGTAGGCGCAGGCGTCGTCGACCTCCGCGTGCCAGTAGTTGTTGATCTGCCACAGCCCGCGGTCGGTCGAGGCGGGGGTGTTGCCCGTCGTGTTGGACGCGGACGGGTTGCAGCTCGACTCGGCCAGCGCGACGGCGACGGCGAGTTCCAGGGCCTCGCCGCGCCAGCCCGCGTTGTAGCCGACTTGGGCGCACAGGTCGCTCGCGTCCGCGTGTGCCGGTGAGGCACCGATGACCAGGCCCGCCGTGGCGAGCAGGGGAGCCAGCACCGTCACGACGATGCGGCGGCAGGCGCCCGGCACGGCGACGCGGTGGCGAGCACGCGAGACGACAGTACGGTGGCGGGTACGCGAGACGACGGTACGGTGGCGCGTACCCGGCACGACGGTACGGTGACGAGCGCCTCCGGTCGGCTTCGGCGAAGCCGTTCTCGCTCGCCGGGAGCCCAGGATCGATATCAACTGCTGCCCTTTCAGGTGGCCGGTCATGGGATGGGGGGACCGGAGGTGCTGTTCACCCAGGACCACGGCGACCAGGTGCTGAACCCGGTCTGCCACTTGTGGTAGACCCCCGCCTGGCTGGTGCCGAAGACCTCGATGCGGCCGTCGGCGTTGGTGGCGGCGGTGATCTCGGTGCCGCCGGTGCCGAAGTTGTCCCAGTCGCTGTAGGCGGCGTTCAAGCCGTTCTGCCAGATGTGCGCGGCGGTCTCACCGTTGATGGCGAAGACCTCCACCCGCCCGTCGGCAGTGCGGTCGCTCGTGAGCCGGGAATTGGCAGGCCCGCGCACGGGCTCCCATTCCGACCAACTGGTGGGGTTCGTCTGGTACCGGTGGAACACCCCCACCGGCCCCGAAGCGAACACCTCGAGACGGCCGTCGGCATTGTGGTCGACGGTCACGTCATGGCCACCACGGCCGAAGTCCTCCCACTGCGACCAGCCGCCGTTGACAGCCGTCTGGTACTGATGCTGGAACGTGCTCCCGTTGAGCGCGAACACCTCCAGCCGGCCGTCCGGCGCCTTCTCCATCTTCACCCGGCTGCCGGCGGGGCCGCCGCCCGTGGGCTCCCAGGTCGACCAGCCGCTGTTGGGCGCGGTCTGATATCGGTGGAAGACGCCCACCGGACCGGAAGCGAACACCTCGATGCGGCCGTCGGCGTTGACTCCGGCAGTGACCGTGCTTCCACCCGTACCGAAGTCCTCCCAGTCCGACCAGGCGCCGGACGGCGACCGCTGGTATCGGTGCTGGACGGTGTCGCCGTTGACCGCGAAGGCCTCCAGCCGCCCGTCGGCATTGGGAGCGATCGCGAGCTGCGCGTTGCCGGGGCCGCCCACCCGTTCCCACTCCGACCAGCCGCCGTTGACCTGGGTCTGCCAGGCGTGGTGCACCCCGTCGGCCCCGGCAGCGAAGATCTCCAGCCGACCGTCGGCCGACCGCGCTGACACCACCCGGCCCGACTCCACCGGATACACCAGCGGCGGAGGCCCGGGGCGTTCGCCCGGCGTGCACGGGATGGTCACGCCGCGTTCTGCGAGGTAGGGAACCGGGTCGATGCCATGACTCATGCTGGTGTCGCGTCGCACCCGCAGGTGGAGGTGGGGACCGTCGGCCTGGCCCTCGGCACCCACGAGCGCGATGCGCTGACCGGCCGTGACCCGTTCGCCCACAGCCACGTCCCGCCGGTACATGTGCCCGTACTCGGTCACCGTGCCGTCGGCGTGCAGGATACGGATCCACTGGCCGTAGCCGTCGGCGGGGCCCGAGTTGATGACCTCGCCGTCGCCCACGGCATGGATCGGAGTGCCGTAGTCGGCGGCGATGTCGATGCCGTCGTGATCGCGGGCGCCGCCGAAGCCGTCGGAAATGAAGCCGACCGTCGGGCAAGCAGCGGCGAATCCGGCCACCTGGGCCCGAGCGGCGGCCGGGGATGTCGTCACCAACGACGGCAATACGGTGACTGCCGCCGCGAGAACGAGGCGCAGCGCACGTCTGGAAAGACCGTGTAGCACGTGGCGTCCTTCCCCTCTCGGGGTCATGTAGGAACGGACGGTTGAGGTACTGTCGGGGCTCGCTGAGCGACGGCTCGCGCGCACCGGCGGGGAGGACGCTAGCCACGGCCGCCCGGCGAGGGCACCGGGAACGCTACGGATTGACGCTGCGTAGCTGAGCTGTTAGCAGCAAGCATCGCCGGGCCTCTCTTTACCCACGAGGGGCAGGGCGCCCAGGCCCTCGCTACGATGCCGGCATGCTGTCGATGGTGGTGGCACCGTGGGGACGCGATCCGGTGGTCCTCCGCAATGCGGACGTACCTCATGATGCGGCGAGCATGATGAAGGTGGCCGTCCTGGCGGCGCTCTGCCGCAGCGGTGTCGACCTGGACGCGCAGATACCGGTGGTCAATGAATTCCGGTCGGTGGCGGGCGGCAGCTACGGCAACAGCCCCGCATGGGACAGTGATCCGTTGCCCTGGGAACGGGTCGGCGGCTGCGCTTCGGTGCGCTGGCTTGCCGGGCGTATGGTCACCCACTCCTCCAACCTGGCGACGAACCTGTGCCTTGCGCAGGTCGGGCACGAGGCGGTGGCCCGGGTCTGGCGGCGGGCGGGTGCCACGGCCGGCGGCAGCCCGCGCGGGATCGAGGACTACGCGGGGCGCGACGCCGGTGTCCACAACCGCGTCTCCGCCCGGGACCTCGTCCGGCTGCTGGAGTCCCTGGAGCCGGAGGTGCTGGCGCTGCTGGAGCACAACGCGCACCGCGTGGACATCGCGGCCGGGCTGCCCCCGGGGACTCCCCTGGCCGGGAAGAACGGCTGGTTTCCCGGGATGCGTCACAGCGCGGCCGTCATCCGGCCCGCGGACGCGGCACCGTACGTCCTCGCCGTCTGCTACACGGGGCGGCTGGCGAACGGCCACGCTGCCGACGATCCCGCCGCTCGGCTGCTGGCCCGTGTCTCAGCCGGAGTGTGGCGGCACCGCCACGCCCTCACCGGCCGCGGCGCCTGACGCCGAGCGGCCGCCCGGGGACCCGCCGTTCCCGGATGAGCCGAAGGCATCGTGGCCGGGGACGGTGGCCGTCAGGGCTTCGAGGGCGGTGGGGTTGAGCAGGTTGATGCGGACGTAGCCGGGGTGTCCGTCGAGCTCGAAGTACCGCTCGTCGAGCGCCAGGAACCAGCGATGCGGGACGCGTGGCCGGCCGAAGAGGAAGAATCCGGTCTCGGCGGGTGTCCGGGCGGCGAGCGCGCCGCTCGCGGTGAAGCGGGCGTGGTTGTCCCGGATGTGCCCGACCAGGTCCCCGTTGCCGTGCCCGATCATGAGGTCTGCGGCGCGGTGGGCGAACAGCCGGTCGGAGACGGCGACGTCGCCGTGGAGGTTGATGTGCAGGTCGGCCAGCTCCTGACGCAGCGCGGCGGGCACCAGCAGGTGGGCACAGCGGTATCCGTGGAGGGACAGGTACTTGGTGGGGCACACCATGCGCAGCGTGTGCTCGGCCGGGAGCAGGGCGCTCGCCTCGCCCGGCCTCCCGTCCCAGGGCATGTACTGGAATGTGCCGTCCACGAACACCAGCGACCCCGTGGCCTGCTGCCACGCCGCGATCGCGTCCAGCACCTCGGCCGGCACCCGACGCCCGGCGTACCAGACGGGGTCGGTCAGTACGAGCACCGTTCGTTCCTCGGGCAGGCTCAGGTCGAATTCCGGCTGATACGCGTGCCCGGAGGCCACCGGAACCGGCTCGATGCCGAACCGGCGTAAAAGGTAGGCCAGTTTGTAGTAGACGGGTGCCACGTAGTGGATCCGCCGGTGTCCGTTCACGGCGAGCCAGGTGACGAAGGTGCCGAGCACACTGCTCGAACCGCCGGCCGGGACGACGTTCCGCTCTCCGTAGGCCACACCGTCGTACCGCTGATGCATCGCGGCGATCTTGGACCGGAGGTCCAGGTCCTCGTCCAGACCCGCGTACCGGGTGATGTCCGCCAGATGACGCGGCGCGGTATGGGCGAGCGGCCCGAGATACCGCTCCACGTAGGGATGGCCGCCGTTGTAGTCGGAGAGGAACACGCGGGCGCCCGGTTGCTGCCGCTCCGCCTCGATGTGTTCGTGCAACTCCAGCATGCGGAACAGCGAAGGGCGCGCAGTGCGCCCGGAACCGGTCTGCATTCGTCCCCCTACGGAATACGGAACCGGGCCTCGGCCGACCGCAGGTCCTCCTCGATCATCGCCGCCGGCCCCGCCGCGAGGCGTTCCCGCAGACGGGCCTTGTTCGCGTCCCACTCCGGCCCGGCGACGTAGTGACGCGGATGCTCCAGGTGCAGGCAGGTGAGGGAGGGCTCGGCCATCCAGGCCCGGACCGGCGGAACGCGCGAGGCGATCTTCGTCAGCAGGTCGTCGTCCTCGCAGCCCCAGCCCGTGTAGGCGGGGCAGTACCCGCCTACCTCCGCGAACCGCTCGGCCGGCATCATGAGCTGGCCCCAGTGGAAGGGGGCCTGGCGTTGCATCCACGACGGCAGGTCGGGGTCGTACGCGGGCGGTGGCGGCCAGACCATCGGGGTGGGCATCCGTACGCCGCCCGCCCCCATCAGTTCCCGCTCCATCCGCTCACCCCCGTAGGGGACGAGCGCGGGGCCGGGGGCCGCCGTGACGTAGCAGGTCCGCCCGGCCGGGGCCGTCACCCGGATGTCGACGGGCTCCGGCAGGCCGGCACGCTCCAGGGCCGCGGCGCCGCCGGGCAACCGGTACATCCAGGGCTGGGCGAACGCGGCGCCGTCCGCCAGCCGCAGGGCCCGCCGCACGTAGTCCCGGCCCAGCGGGAGGACGTCGGAGTCCGTCAGGCACAGCACGGGCGACCGGGCTTCGGCGGCGGCGATGTTGCGCAGCGTGCCCGCCGACCGGATGCCCGGGTCGGCGTGGACGACCCGGACCCCCGGGAGGTCAACGCCGAGGTCCCCGGCGGTCGCCACGACCACTTCGCAGGGCACGTCCTGCGCCAGCCAGGCACCGGTGACGGCGGCGAGGCCGGCCCGGCCGCCGTGGTCCCCGTACAGCGGTATGGTCACGGTCACTTCGGGCATGAGGTTCCTTCCTGCCGGGCACGGCGCCAGCGCGCCGAGGGGCTGAACTCGACGCCGTTCTTCCACAGGTGCAGCAGGTGATGACAGGCGGCCGGCCCCTGGGCGGCCAGCAGGTCGGCATGTTTGGCGAGGATGTACTGGTGCTCGTCCACGAACTGCTTGCCGGGGGAGGCGAAAGTGAGCGACTCGGCGTGCCGCCGGTAGGAGAAGAGGGCCCGCGGGACGATGTCTCCTTCCTGCCCCGAGCGCTCCAGCCGGATCAGCAGTTCGACGTCGTCGAGCGTGGGCAGGCGCTCGTCGTAGCCGCCGACGACGGCCAGGGCCGAGCGTCGCAGGAGGCGGGTGCGTTTGCCGCCGGTGCTGAGGAAGGGCATCAGGGCGGGGACCGTCCCCAGAGGCGCGTCCATGGTGTTCACCAGTCCGAAGTGCCGTACGTAGCAACTGACATGGCCCAGCTCCGGGGCCCGTTGGAGCGCCGCCAGGGCGGTGGCGACGCAGTCGGGCTCCAGCAGGTCGTCGCCGTCGAGGGGGAGGACGAACTCGCCGCTCGCCGCGGCGATGCCCGCGTTGTACGCCGACCCGGGCCCCCCGTTGGGCTTGTCGACCTTGACGACGCCGGTCAGCGCGTGGAAGGCGGCACGCGTCGCGGGATCGGTGGAGCCGTCGTTGACCACGACGATCTCGGTCCGGGGGTGGGTCTGCGCCCGGACGGAGGCGATGGTCTCGGCGAGCCAGCGGCCCTTGTTGTAGACGGTGATCACCACGGAGACGACGGGGGTGCCTCCGGCGCGCTCCTTCCGGGGTCCTCGGCGCGCTTCGCGGTAGGCGTCGGCGAGGAGCCGCACAGCGGTGACGGGGTCGCTGTGGGACCGCGCGACGGCGGACCCGAGCCGGGCGGTCGCGTCCAGGAGGTGCGCGTCGGCGCCGGTGAGCCGGGCCAGCAGCCGGACCAGCGCGTCCGGATCGCCCGCCGGGGTGACGAACCCGGACACCCCGTCCGCTACGAGCTCCGCGGTGCCACCGCCGGAGGCGCACACGACCGGGCAGCCGTGGCTCATCGCCTCCAGCGCCTCGTAGGGGCGGTTGTCCCAGCGCGCGGGGACCACGCACAGCCGCGTGTCCCGCCACAGGCGCCCCCGGTCGGGGACTGCGGCCGGGTCGAGGAACGTGACGCGTCCGCGCAGCGGACCGGTGACGAGACCGTCGAGGTACCGGTCGAGGTACCGGTCACCGAGCAGTCCCGCGCCGGGGCGGCCGGCCCTGCGGCCGAACAGCGTGAAGGTGAGGTCCGGGTCGGACTCGGCCAGCCGGGCGGCCGCGGTCAGGAACACGTCGGCTCCGCCCAGGGCGCTGACCGGTCCCGCGAACGTCACCTGCCGCAGCGGTTCGTCGCCCGGCGGCCGCGTGAGGAGATCAGAGGGGGCGAGCGGGCAGGGGCTGTAGCGGCACTCGCGGTTGAGGGACCGAGCGAATGCGGCGACCCGGTGCGAGGGGAGCAGCACCAGGTCGGCATGGCGGAGGCAGTACTCCTCGGCGTACACGGCCATCGCCCGGTCGGTGTCCCCCGGCTGTTCTCCGCTGAGGGGACCGGTCAGCGAGGCGGGCGCGTGCGCCCGTACGGTCAGCGCGGTGTCCGGGAATTCGCCGAGGAGTCGCTTGGCCCGGATGGTCGTCAGCCCCTCGCCGTCGCGGTCGGGGAATTCCACCGCGTCCAGCCCTGATGCCGCGGCGAGCGCGCGCAGGGCCTCGTAGATCCGGTCGGCGTGGGCGTGCGCGGGGGTGAAGTAGGCGTACCCCTCCGGCCGGGTGGCGAGCGGGACGGGGCGTAGGCCGTGCCGTTCGGCCTCGCCGAGGTCTCCGGTGGCCGACAGCAGGTGGACCCGGTGGCCGTCACGCACCAGTTGCCGGCCTGCGTTGAGGACGTAGCGGCTCACCTGATCCCACGAGGGGCGGAAGTCACGGACCACCAGAGCCACCCGTAAGCCTCCCCCCTGCCCCTGCCCCGCCCTCGCCCCCGCCGTCACAGCCGCCGGTAGCACTGGTCGCCCACCACCATGATGTCCACACCCCGCTTCTGGCAGTACCGCGTCAAGTCGGACATGCGGTTGATGAAGCCGAGGCCGTTGAAGTTGAGCGAGGTGTTGCACAGCACCCCCGCGCCGTACTGCGCGGCGAAGGCCGAGAGCAGGGTGTGCAGAGCTGGGTTGGTGTCCGGGGTGACGGTCTGCACGCGGGCCGAGCCGTCCACGTGGGTGACCGCGCGCAGGTCCGCCGAACGCACCTTGCGGAAGTAGAGCATGTACGGGTCCTCGAAGCCGCCGTGGAAGAGGCGGTCGGTGTCCTCGGCACGGCAGCAGGGCGCGATGGGCCGGTAGCCCTCCCTCTTCTTGATGGCGTTGAGCCGACCCCTGGTGCTCTCCCGGAACGGCTCGGCCAGCAGCGACCGATGCCCGAGGGCACGGGGCCCGATCTCCCAGCGGCCCTGCACCCAGGCCACCACCGCGCCCTCGCCGATGGCCCGGGCCAGCACACTGTGGTCCAGCGGGGACCGCTGCCAGATGGCGGGATCGGCCTCGATGTCGTGGACGAAGTCCAGGCCGCGGTAGACGTCCCACTCGATGCGCGGGTCGCCGGTGAAGTGGGCCAGGGCGTCGGCGGCGGTGCCGATCGCCGAGCCGGAGTCGTTGGCGACGGGCGGCACGAACACGGAGGAGAAGTGGCCGAGCCCGGTCCACATGGCGTTCCAGTCGCAGTTCAGGCCGCAGCCGCCGGAGACGAGGAGCGGTGTGCCCGCGGGCAGGTGCGCGCGGGCGGCGTCGGCGAAGATCCTGAACAGGCGGCTGCTCAGCAGTGCCGCCGCTGCCTTGGTCCGGGGCGATTCGACGCCCGCGTCGTACAGCGGGGAATCCCGGAAAGCGTGTTTCGGCGGCGGGTAGACGGTGGGCAGGGCGAGAATCCGGTCGACGGCCTCCGTGGTCTCCCGGTCCGCGTCGCCGGGATCGGCGTAGGCGGCCAGTGCCATCAGCTTCCCCGCGTCTCCCAGCCGGGGCGCCTTGGCCTCCGCGGGGAAGGAGGGGTCGGCGAGCGCGAAGAGGAAGGCGTAGCGGCCGCCCGGCTCGTCCAGCACCGGAACGTGGCGCACGATGCGGCAGTCCCGGTCGACGAGGTAGAAAGCACCCGTCTCGCCCTCCCACACCAGGACGCTGCGCCATTCCGCGTCGTCCGGTGGCGCCAGGGCGAGTGCCGCCATGATGTGCGAGCGCTCGTGGGAGGACGAGAACCAGCGGACTTCTTTGCCGAAGAAGCGCGAGGTCCGCTGTTCCACAGCGTGCGGTCCGGTGTACCCCGCCCCGATGGCCCGGTGCGTGACCTGCCAGTCGGGCTTCCAGCCGCCGAGCGCAATGACGTCGGGCAGGTCACCGGCCAGCTCGGCTGCCTGGAGCAGCCCCGGGGCGCCCACGGGAGCATAGCGCTTTCCGGAGTCCTTCTCCGCCTCCAGCGAATACAGCAGCTTGCGGTCCCGTACGACGGCGATCGTTCCGTCGTGATCCGGCTTCATGGCGAATATCAGCAATTTCGGACCCTTCTCGGCAGGGGGCGGACATGGCTTCCTCCCGCCGGGTTCGGCGGTTCCCGGGCCCGCTGGCCGAAAATCCCGCGGCCGTGTTCTGCGGAATGATCCGTGGACCTATCGTTCCGGAAATGACCGGGAACACGACTGAAGTGAGCGTGATTATTCCGCTCTACGGAGAGCACCGAGGACGGACGAGCATCCCCGCCGTGACCGCAGCGTGGCTGGCCCAGGACGTGCCCTGCGAGGTGGTCGTCGCCACCGCGGGCGACCTGTCCCTCGGCGACACCGGCGGTGCCCGGCTGGTGCGCGCCGCTCCCTCGCTGCGCGCGCCCGGGCTGCTGCGCAATGCAGGGGCGGCGGTGGCCCGCGGCCGGATGCTGTACCTCTCCGACGCCGACGTGGCACCGCTGGGGCGCGACTACCTGAGCCGGGCCCTCGCGGCCGCCCGGCGCCACGGGGGCGCCTGGGCGCAGCCGTGGATGTACCGGATCGACGCGAGCGCGCCGCACACCGGAGCCGTCGATCTGCGCCCCCGGCCCAGCCGCGACGGCCGGCCCTACTGCATGGTGACCGCGAGCCCCGGCGGGGTGCTGCGCCCACTCTCCGGCGAGGTCATCGTCCGGCGCAGCATGCTGCACTGCGGTGCGGTCACCGAGGTCCCCGTCATGTACCCGACTTCGGGGCACGCGCCGGACCCGGAGGACCGGCGCGACTGGCGGGCTCCCTTCCACTGGGGCGCGATGCTGCTGGAGCACCGGCTGTTCGACGAGGTCGGTGGCTATTGCAGGCGCTACTACGGCTGGGGCGGCGAGGACGACGACCTGTTCGTGAAGGTCGCCTCGCGGACGCCGGTGACCATGGCCTGGTCCGACGCCGGTACGGACATCAGCTGTCTGCACTTCGAGCATTCCTACCCTTACAGCGGCACGCCGGAGCGGGAGGCCAACAGCGCTCTGTACGCGCGGCGGACGGCCGAGGGGCCGGACGCGATGATCGAGCAGGACGTCGCCGACGTGCGGTCGGCGGCCCGTGCCTGAGCCCGCCGCGGCCGCTCGCCGGACTCACGGCACCAGCTCGTAGCACTCGACCCCCTGCCGGCCGGCTGCGGCAGTGCGCCGCAGCCGGTGCCGGGGGAATCGCCGTTCGGTCAACGGTCGTCGCAGCATGCGCCGGTAGCGGTCGAACGCCTGCTCCAGGCGGGCGCGCTCGACCGCCCGTGGCACGCGCCGGCCCTCGTGGCGCAGATGGAAGGACACCCATTCCGGCGCGGGCACGACGAAGATGCCACTGGCCGCCATCAGAGCCCCGAAGGCCAGGTCCTCCGCGCCCCAGCGGGTGGCGTACTCCTCGGGAAACCCGCCGACGGCCACGGCGTCGGCGCGCTTGGCACAGAGGCTGTGGCTGCTGACCATGCCGGGCAGGTCCCAGAAGCCGATCACCCGGCCGCGCCCGAAGTCCTTGTAGTACCTGCTCTCCTTGACGAGCTCGAAGGAGGTCCGGTCGCAGCGCGGGACGTCCCGGTCGGCGGTGGTCAGCAGGTACCGGTCGCCGCCCCGGTCGCTGATCCACCGCCAGTCCCGTTCGATGCGCGGCGTGTGCACACCGTCCGGGGCGAAGAAGACGTCGGGGCCGGTGTCGTCCCGGAATCCCGTAAACAGGCAGCCCTCGGTGTGCTGCTGGCGCAGCGCCAGCAGGCCCGTCATGGTCCGCGGAACCCGCATGTCGTCGTCCAGGAAGATCACCGTGGAGCCCCGGGCCACGGTCAGGCCGATGTTGCGGGCCGCCCCCGCGCCCAGGCTGACGGAGTTGCGGACGACCGTCACCGGCACCGTGAGGCCCGCGCCCGCATCGAGCACCGCGCGGCGCACGGGCGGGTCGGAGCCGTCGTCGACGACCACCACCTCGAAGCCTCGCCAGAGCTGGGACTCCAGCCCGGCCAGCGTTCCGGCCAGCGACCGGGCGCCGTTGTAGGTGGCGATGACCACCGAGACCGGTTCCGAGATCCCCTCCGGCATACGGTCGAGGGGGCCGGCCAAGGCCGGGCCGGTCGGGGCGGGACCGGTCAGGGCCATGGCCGTCAGGGCGAGGCCGGTGCGGGCGCGGAAGGCTCGTTCAACCGCGGAATAGTCGTTGCCGTGCGCCCGCAGGCCGTCCAGAACAGTGGCTGTCGCGACCGTCCTCGTCACGAACGCCTGACCAGGTAGGGCGGCATGGCGAGCAGATCGATGTCCGGGCTCGCCACCACGAGGTCCACCCCCTGTTCGGGCGTGAGCACCATCGGCTCCCCCTTGATGTTGAGCGAGGTGTTGACGACCCCGGGCAGTCCGGTCTCCTCTGCCACCGCGGCGAGCAGCGCTCCGAACCCGGTGTCCGCGTCGGGGACGAGCTGCGCCCGGGTCGTACGGTCCACGTGCACTCCCGCGGGCGCGCGCTCGATCCGCTCGCGCCCCACCAGGTGCATGTTGAGCATGTAGTCGCTCAGCCCCTGGACCGGGGGCTCCATGTCCAGCGCCCGGAAGCCCTCGGCGGTCAGCGAAAGGGCGGCGGGCCGCCAGGGCTCGCGTCCCTTGACCCGGTTGAGGCGGTCCAGCGTCGTACGGTGCCGGGGTGAAGCGAGCAGGCTGCGGGCGCCCAGCGCCCGGGGCCCGAACTCGTTCGGGCCGTCGAACCAGGCGACCACCTCGCCCTGCGCGATCGCGGCTGCGACCTCAGCCAGCAGCCGGTCCTGCTCCAGGGCGACAGCGGTGCAGCCCGCGCGCTCCAGCGCCTTCTCGACCGCCCCGGTCTGCACCGGTGGCCCGAAGAAGACGGGCTGTCCCACCTCGGCGGGAAGCGGGGCGGGCATGGTGCCGAACAGTGCCTCCGCGAGCAGCGCGGCGCCGAAAACCGTCCCGCCGTCGTTGGGCGCGACCGTGCCGGAGACCCTGGCGTACCCGCTCTCCAGCGCGATCCTGCGATTCATGTGAGCGTTGAGCGCGACGCCGCCCGACAGCAGCAGGGTGTCCTCGCCGGAGAGCCGACGGGCCCGGGCGGCCAGGGCGAGCCCGGCCTCCTCCACGGTCAGCTGGGCGTCGGCGGCGAACGGCGCGTAGTCGAAGGCGTTGGCCGAGGAGTCCGTGTACGGGAACACGTTCTCCGCGAAGGCGGCGAGCCACTGTTTGCCCAGCTTCTCCCAGCTCGGGCCGCCCGCCAGATCGCCCCGCAGCCGGGGGTCGAGGGAGAAGCCGCCGGTCGCGGCGTCGAAGGAGATGAACCGCATGTCGCTGGTGCGGCCGTAGGAGCTCAGCCCCATCAGCTTGCCAGCGCCCCACCAGCCCAGCTTCGCGTACGCGGCCGCCGCGCCGTAGAACATTCCCAGCGACCAGCACTTGTCGTAGCGCTCCAGCAGCCGGAAGCGGCCGTGGTCGACGTGGAAGAGCGAGGTCGAGCCGTCACCGCCCCAGCCATCGGCGACCAGGATGTCCGCCGTCGCGTACGGGTTGAGGAAGTAGGCGCCCGCAGCGTGGCACAGGTGGTGGTCAAAGAACGTGATGTCACGTGTGCCCAGACGGGAGGCAAGGTTCGGCAGGATCGTCTCGGTCAGGGCATCGGTGACGTGCACCCCGCAGGGAATGCCGGGTGCCTGGGTGACCGGGGTGCCGGGTGGTGCGTCCGCCCACGCGTAGCCGATCGCCTGGATCTCACGTGGATGCACGCCAAAAGCGTCCAGCAGCACGCGCACGGCATCCTCCGGGCCCTCTCCCTGGGCGTGCCGTCGGCGGCTGACGCGTTCTTGCTCCAGCGCACCGACCACCTTGCCGTCGACGGCGAGACAGACTGCGCCGTCGTGACAGCCGGGGACATCGGGGCGGCCGACGAGACCGAGGACGATCATCCGCACCTCCAGGAGGACAGGGCATGACCTGCCGCACCAGAGTGACGCGGCGTGGCCGCGCGACCCCGCGCCTGTTCGACGGATGTCCCGTTTCACTCCTCAATCGGCCGGTTCGGCGGACTTGCGGATCGCAAACAGGCGGGCGATGCCGTGGCGCTCCGTCGGCGCCGGCGCCTGCGCTCAGTCGTAGGGTCTGCCCATGAGCCGCTCGGTGACGCGGAGAGTCGGTTCTTGCGGATCCCGCCTGCCGTCGGGCGGGCGCCAGCCCAGCCTGGCCACGGCGATGAAGGCGACGGCCTGCCTCCAACCACCTCTCCCCGAGATCCGCAGGACGTCCTCGGCGAGCACGTCCACCGGATCGTCACGATGCCCGGCGATCCGCCCGTCCCCACCCCTCATCCGCCCCCGCAGAAGCTCGTACTCGAAGGCGAGACGTGCCAGGTCAAGGCACCGGTCTCCGGCGTTCAGCAGGTCGATGTCGACGATCCCGGAGAGCCTGTCGCCGGCCACCAGGACATTGGTGAAATTGAGGTCACCGAACACGAGGTCGGTACGCGGTTGCGGAGCCGGAACCGCCGCCAGCCACGCCCCGAGACGATCGCACAGCCGGGCCGCCCGTGCCGAACGAGCCCGTGCGGCGGCCCACCAGCCCATGGCGTCGTCGCGCACGGCGGCCGCGATCCAGCACTGCTCGCGCGGGCCCCCCTCCCCCGCTCCGGCCTGCAGCTCCACCGCGGCCCGTAGCTCCTGCAACGCTTCCGGGCCCGGCCCCCTCACTGCCGGAGCACC
This sequence comes from Streptomyces telluris, assembly GCF_024519335.1. Taxonomy (NCBI): domain Bacteria; kingdom Bacillati; phylum Actinomycetota; class Actinomycetes; order Kitasatosporales; family Streptomycetaceae; genus Streptomyces; species Streptomyces telluris. The sequence goes on along the minus strand of NZ_JANIID010000012.1, from coordinate 28,539 downwards.
CGGCATCCGTTCCTGCACCAGCGTGTACCCGCCGGGCGACGGCCCATGGACGAGCGTCCGGGCCGTCGGGTGACCACGTCTCCGCAACTCGTCGCTGCGCGCCACCCGTTCCGTGATGCCGTGACCGTCACCGGCGTACCACTTCACGACCACCGGCCCCTCGTCCGCCGTCACGGCGAAGAAGGTCGTCCCCCTACCCCGGGGCGCGGCCGTCACATCGGCTACATGGAGACCGAGCTGCCGGGCGGCAGCCCGAGCCCGCTCCGCCATCGCATTCGACATGCCGGTGCCCTGCCCCGCGCGCAACAGCGGTATGCATGAGAGACAACGCCCCCTCGCAGGAGGGGACATTGCGGACTACTTGGCGCGTACCTTGCGCCCCTTCGGCGGCTCACATTCCTTCGCGGCCGCGATGAAGGGCTTGAGCGCATCATGGAGCTTATTCAGCGAGTCGGGCCCGAGCTCGATCTGGTAATACTGGACAGACGGGATCAACCTGGTTTCGAATTCGCCGCTTCCGTCCTCATCATTCTTCGCCGCTCCCACCCGCACTTCCATACCCGGGACTGCGAACGTGTGCAGATGGACGTCCCCCGTCACGGTCGGATCGAGGTCGTCGTAAGCTTCCACCTTCACCCATGCGTCCTGGGTGATCGACTGATCTCCGACCGTCAATGTTCTGTCCCCCTTCCGCACACCCGGCTCGCTTTGCCGCGATTCGTCTACCTCGATAAACCTGGTACCCATCAACGCCCCTTCTCAAGAACAATCAAATCCTAGCTGCTGCTGGGGAGTTGCACTCAATCGGGAAGACGCCGCGATGCCGCTACTGCTCCCGGACACCCTTTAACTGCCGTCTCAATGGGTGAGTCGGCGGCAGCAGATGAGGGTGTGCGCACGATGCCGGCGAAGGACAGGAGGCGACTGGCTTTGCGTTCGCAGCACCGGTGGGGGTGCGGGTGTCCGGCGAGCCGAGGGTAGGTGCCTGGTATCCCGGCGCGGCAGACCGTGCAGACGTTGTCCGAAGCAAGGAACGAGCCGCTGACGAGAGATCGGAGCCGCGTAGGCAGGTGGTGACCATCCGCACGATGTCGGACAAGGCCGGCACACGACCGGCGCACCTGTACTGCCGGGGCGGCCGGGTGCACCGGCATCTGGCAGTTCCCGGGGCCTATGCGGCGGGGGGACCCGGCCTCACTACCCAGAGCTGCGTTTGGCCATCCGGACGGGATCACCCGGCCGAGACCGGCAACGCCCGCTTCCGGAGCATGGTCAACCGGTAGCCCCAAACCTGAGCTGGGCGGCACGGCACCAGACAGGTTCGGCCTGCCGACGAGGAGCCCACCCTCCCCATGCGACCGGGTCCGACCCGGTGGGGCATGGCCTGCCCGGCTCCGTGACCGGCACGAGTTCCCGCCTTCACGAATGCCGCACGCCGCCGTCGGAGAAGGAAACGGGAAACAGCATCGATCGCCTTGCCCGTCCAGGAGGGGTTGCCGCACTCTTTCGTGCAGCAGCACCTCGGCCTGGACGGACGGGCTTGGGAGGTTTCCGTGCCACAGCCGTCCACCGAGTTCGGCGAGGAGCTGAGGAAGCGGCGTCTGGACGCCGGACTGAGCCTCACGGCCTTGTCCGGTGCCGTGCATTACAGCAAGGCGCAGTTGAGCAAGGTCGAGCGAGGTCTCAAGGCACCCAGTCGTGACCTCGTTCGGCTGTGCGACGCCGCCCTCGGTGCCGGCGGAGCGCTGACTGCCCTGGTCACCCAGGTTGCTGCTGACACACCTGACGAACCAGCGCCAGGCCGAGTGGACGAGGAGGAGTGGATCATGCAGTTGTCGCCGGGCGGCCCGAACCGGTTCCACCCCATGGGCCGACGAGAAGTCATGAGCGCCGGCGCCGCATCGCTGATGGCATGGCGGTCGGACCCGACGGGCCCGGCCTCCCCGGCCTCGGGCGCCGGCATGCTGGAAGCCTCCCGCTCGTTGTTGACGCACTACCGGCGGCTCGGTCAGACCGTGGAGCCGGGTCTGCTCCTGCCCGTTTTGATCGCGCAGACGCACACTCTGCGGGAACTGTCCGCTCACACCGACACCGGCACCCGTCGGCAGCTGCTGGCGCTCGGATCCCGGTACGCCGAGTATGTCGGCTGGCTGGTGCAGGAGACCGGGGATGAACGTGCGGCACTGTGGTGGACGCAGCGAGCGGTCGATATGGCAGCCGCCGGCGGCGACCCGGCCCTGGCTGGCTACGCGCTGATTCGTAGGGCCTTGGTCACGTTGTACCGGGATGACGCCGAGCAGACGATCGCCCTGGCCCGCCGCGCTCAAGACGGCACGCTGCCACCACGGATCCGCGGGCTTGCCGCCCAACGTGAAGCACAAGGCCACGCGCTTGCGGGCAATCTCCGCGCCTGTCTGCGCGCCCTGGAGCGCGCTCGCACGCTTCTCGAACGCCAGGAGGACGGCTCCGACGAGCCGGTGATCGGCACCATGCACCTTCCGGACCCGGTCGGCATGGTCACCGGCTGGTGTCTGGTCGATCTCGGTCGGCCGCGGGAAGCGAGCGAGGAACTCGAGCAGCAACTCGCCCTGGTGAGTCAGGACGCAGTGCGTACGCAAGTACGGTACGGCGTGCGCCATGCGCTCGCGTATGCCTCGGCCGGCGAGATCGACCACGCGTGTGCGCTGACGACCACACTGCTCGACGGCGTGGCGACGGTGCGCTCAGCGACCGTCACGATCGATCTGCAGCGCCTCGCCCGAGTCCTGGCCCGGCATTCGACTCACCCTTCGGTTCGTCGGCTGGGGCCGCGACTCGGCACGGTATCGCACCTATCCACTTCATGAGGGAGAACATCGCCATGACCGGAGTCTTCATCAACTACCGCACAGGCGACGGGGAAAAGACCGCGGCCCTGATCGACCAAGAACTGACCCGTCGCTTCGGCCGGGAACACATCTTCCGTGCGTCGAAATCCATCGCCCCGGGCCAGAGCTACCCGGAAGCCCTGCTGACCACGCTGCGACGCAGTTCCCTCCTCCTAGCCGTTATAGGTCCGGACTGGACGAGCTTCCAGTCCCGCCTGCACGACCCGGAGGACTGGGTGCGCAGGGAGATCGTCGAGGCGTTCACCTGTGAAGTCCCGGTCGTTCCCGTTCTGGACGGCCGGAAGACCGACCGGCTGGGCAAGGCCGACCTGCCGCCGGAACTGGAGCGGCTCGCCGACCTCCAATCCATCCGGTTCGACACGCACGAGACCGAGACCGGCATCAGGCGCATCGGCGATCTGGTGGCCGAGATGGTCCCCGGGCTGCATGACCTGGCCGAATCCGATCGGCCGTCCCTCGAGCCGGGCACTGTGGCCAACTCAATCGGGGACGTGGGCGGAACAGCCGTGCAGAGCCGTGACTTCACCGGCGACGTCGGCACCGTCGTGAAGGGCTCTCGTGGCCCTGTCCACACGGGCAACGGCCACATCTACCAGAACTCCCGACACGTATCAGGTGACCGGCACATCTCAGGCAACGGGATGACGTACTTCGAGGGCGACAATCACGGCAACATCCAGCACCGGTTCGGTGAGCCGGACCGGCGCGAGGATGAGAGCAGGTGAACCAGCCCGGCGGTACATGGGTCGAGAACCCGCGGGGTGTCACGCACACGGGCCCCGGCAACATCTACGTCAACGTCGGCGCCCAACTGCAGGACTCGGACAAGCCGGCCTTCCGGCGGGCCGCCGAAGATCAACTTCGCTGGCTGCGGCGCGTCTTAGTCGACCCCGTCAACATGGGCAAGGCCCGCGCCACGCTGGCCGAGACCGGCAGCGTCATCCTGGACGGCACCCCGGGCAGCGGCCGCACCTCTGCGGCCCGCGTGCTCCTGCGCGAATACCACCAGGACAGCGGTGTCTTCCACGAACTCCTGCCCGGCGAGGAAGACGAACTGTCCCTCCACGACCCGGCTCTGGTCGAAGCCGGTGACCAGCTGCTGCTGGACCTGTCGGCTGCCGACGACCGCCAGTGGTCAGCGGCGCGGGCCGACCTCTCCGCCCTCCGCAAGGCCGTCCATGAACAGCACGCACATCTTGTCGTAGTCATGCCGCACGGCGGCATCCTCGACCCTGGCCTCCAGTACTACCGGGTCGAAATCCAGCGGCCACCCGGCCTGAACGTCCTCAGGCGACACCTCCGCGTGCACGGCGTGCCGTACGAGCAGTACATGCAGTCCGATCTCACCGTCGCCGAGTTCTTGGATGAGAAAAGGCCCATGCGGGAAATCGCGGACTTCGCCGACCTGGTCCGCCGCGCCCGCGATACCTCTCGACCGGACAAAGGGTTCGCGCAGTGGTGCGCGATGGCCAAGAAGGCACGGAACGACCAGCGAAAGCAAGTCACCACACTCGTCGCGAGATTGAGCGAGGCTTCTCAACGAGCATTGCTGATCACCGTCGCCATGCTTCACGGAGCGCACGCCGACGTCATCCACCGTGCGGCCCAGATTCTACTGCGCGCCCTCGACTCCCCGGCAGACGGGATCCCGCTGCTCCAGCACAAGGACCTCGCCAAGCGGCTCGACGAGATCTCAGCCGATACCGGGCCGGATGGACACGTACGGTTCAAGCAACTGGACTACGACTCCGCCGTCCGGGCACATTTCTGGGACTTCATGCCTGACCTACGGCCGCACCTCGGCACTTGGACCGCGAGCGTCGTGGATCTCAACGACCCGCACGTCGTCCCTGCCGTTCGTGACGATCTGGTAGCGCGCATGTCCGATCAGTATTTACGGACCGGGCGCTGGGACGGTCTGGCATCTCTCGCCGAACGATGGAGTTCCGAGTCAGCGAGCAAGGAGCGGCTGGAGGCTGCCGTCCATGCGCTCACCTGTGGTCTCACTGATCCGGCCCACGACAGAGAATTCCGCAAGCGGATCTATCAGTGGTGTGCTGAGCGTCGTCTCAGGGGGGAGTTTGCGCAAGTACTCGTCCAGGTCTGCGCCGATGTCCTTGCGGCCAGTCATCCGGATCAAGCCCTGCTCAGGTTGTACTACCTGGCCCGGCGTGAACGCGGCACAACACATGCCCTGCAAGCGTTGTGCGACCTGGCGTCCAGCAGCCGGCGGCTGCGAAGAAGGCTCCTCGACCGCCTGGCTCGATCCGACCTCTCGCTGCCCGACCTCGGCATCTTCCTGCGAGCCTGCGATCCGGTGCCGCTGACGGACCCCTCCGGCACCTCACGCGCACTGGTGGAGGAGAGCGGCGTGCAGCGCTCCCTGACCACGTGCTGGCATGCGGTACTGGTCGAGCTGCCGCGGGCGACGTGGCAGCCACGCGCAGAACACTGGCTCCACCTGGCGGCCGACGACACCGGACACCTGGGTGCGGTTCTACTCGACATCCTCGTCAACGCTGCGGATCGGTGCGAGGGAAGGCGGGGTGATGCCTTCGCCGCACTGTACGCGAGCGCCCGCAAAGCCGAACGCACTGCTCCGGGTCGCCCCGCTCGCTCCGTCGCAACCACCGAACTGCTACTCCACAAGATCAGCGTGGCACAGGGCCTCGGCCCAGCCGCCCCGCCGCCAGCATCAGCCGGGGAGACTCGACCGTGACGACCGCACGAAAGACGACAACCGTCTTCCTCACCATTCTGTGCGCCCTCCTGCTGACCATCGTCGGCCTGACACAACGGTGGCCCGCGTGGACGTGGCCGACGCTGGCCGTGCTTCTTCTCGTTGTCCCCGCTGCAGTATTCCGGGTCGCCTCGCTGCGCCGCGGCTCCATGCCGGTCAGCTTCGAAGAACAGCTCACTGCCTCCCCCGTGGAACGCACCGACTGCCACGTCGGCCAAGTGGCACTGCCAAGTCTCTGGGCCGACTACGACTTCCTCTTCTCGGCGACCGTACGGTGGTACCTCATCGAATCCCCCGGAAAAGCTCCACTCCTCAATCCGGCAGGGCTGGCCAGCGAGGCAGTCCTGAACCGCGCCCGCGCCATCACCAAGAATCGGGAACCGGGCCAGGCCTCGCTCGTTCAGCACGAGCTCAGCGGTGCCCTGAGTCATATGTGTCCGGACTCCACAGGGCACCTCCAAGCCATGGCGGAAAACATCAACCTCACTTTACTTGAACAGGACCAAGAGCGTTTAAGCAGGCTAGCCAAGGTACGCAAGGACAAGGCGGTGTGGGAGCACCAACGTAAATATGAGCAGAGCAAGCGCCAGTACTTGGGCGAGGACGTACTCAAGGACACCGGCAGTGCAGTGGTCTGGTGGCTCGCCAAGAACGACGAGCACGTGGAAAGGACGGTGGCGGACCTTGCTCTAATCGCACAGCTCACCTCCGCAGCCAATGACAGTGACATTCCCGAGCGGCTTCAAAACCTCCTGTCGCAGCAGTCTGAGGGACTGGCCGATCCGGAATTATTGGAGGAGAGCCCCACTCCAGCGCCCCACGAACGGACAGCCGTGGACCATCTCGCGGGGTTCTTCGACGCCGTGGGCTTCCTGGAGGGAGACGTTCGGCGAGCGATGGTGGCCAAACAAATATCCGGCATCATCAAGCAGCAGAACCGCTATGAGACAGCCGAGAGCTTGCTACGTCGGTTCGATCCGCCGACGACTTTCACGCCCGACGACGGCGAGCAGCCGAATCACGAAACGGACGATCCCGACGAGACGTCCGGGCCCCCACTCACCTAGGAGAAGACGATGGACAGCGAGTTGGCCGCTATCGCCGCGACGGGAGCAACCACGCTGGTCTCCCTCATGGTCACCGATTCATGGACACGCGCCCGTGAACTTGTCGGACGATTCCTATCACGTACTGGTTCGGACGCCGCAGCAATCGCCGACCTGGACAACGCCAGGACCCAACTGCTCGCTGCCGAAGCGGCAGAAGACGAGCAGGCGGCCTCCGACGTAAGGACCCACTGGCACGCCCGCCTGCAACCGCTCCTCGAAGCCGGGTCTCTCACCAGCGACGACCTGCGCGTCCTGCTCACCTCGTTACAGCAGCTCGCCGCTACCTCAGCGACGCGTCAGGGGACCGTTCACAACAGCGTCAACGGCGGCGTTCAACACAGCCCCGTCATCCAATCAGGCCGCATTACCGGCCTTACCTTTCACGTCCACCACCCGCCGAGCGACGGTCACTGAGGCCGACGTCCCCACGATGATTGCCTGGAACCGGCCCGAACGCGCCCAGTCCATCGCCGAGCCGGCCGCCGACGACCACAACCCCGAGGCGCCTCACCTGCTCCTTGAGTGAGACGGGACAGCCTGGGCCATAGTCGGCGTCGCCGACAACGCCGACGAGGCCCGGAAGCCCCTGCGCGCCGACCCACCGCTCGCACCCCCGGCTCGGCCAGGGCAAGGGGCGGCACCGGCGGACTCCCAGGGCCGGGTGAGGGCCTCCCGCTACGGGGTTCCACTCCCCTACGGGGTCATTCATGCGAGCGGTCGTCGACGCATGGCGGCGCCCACACCAGGGAAATCATGCGGTGCCATCACCCAGTTGATAGAGAAGGGTGTTCCATGCGACGCCACATCCTCAAGACCCTCGGTGCCCTGGCCGCCGCGCTGACGATCTCCTTCACCGCCCCAGGGCCGGCCTCCGCCGCATCCGGTCAGCTCGTCCTCAACGGGCGCGCCTTCACTAACCCGTCCGGGTGCTACCGCAATCTGAACGCGCCGCTTTCCGTCCAGAACCGCACCCGAACGGTCGCATTCGTCCACTCCTCCCCTGACTGCACCGGCCCCGCCCAGTCCGTCCCGGCCGGCGGAACCTTCGCAGCAAGCTCGGGACACAGCGTCCGTATTTAAGGGGCGCGCTTCACGACCACGACATGCGCCCCTCACACCGGACTCCGAAGCAGACCTCAGGCACCTGGTACCGAGGCCTGACCGCTGATCATCAGAGCGGGTTGAGGCGGGCCTTGAGCAGGCAGAACTCATTGCCTTCGGGGTCGGCCAGGACATGCCACTGCTCCTGCCCCGTCTGACCGATGTCGGCCGGGCGCGCACCGAGCTTCAGAAGGCGTTCGAGCTCGGCGTCCTGGTCGCGGTCGGTGGCGTTGACGTCGATGTGCAGACGGGACTTCCCCGGCTCCGGCTCGTCCCTGCGACTGAGGATGATCGTCGGCTGCGGGCCACCGAACCCTTCTCGCGGCCCGATCTCGATGCAGTCCTCCTCGCGATCGAGCACGACGAAGTCCAGAACCTCGCACCAGAACCGCGCCAGCACCTCGGGGTCGCGGCAACCGAGCACGAGCTCACTGATACGACATGCCATGACGAAACCTGCTCTCAGCCTAGGATCTGCCGGGAACGCCACACACGAACCTCACGGGCTTCCCGGCGGCGAAACCAATCCCGCGACCGTACCTGACGAGGTGATCACTGGCGAAGTGTTTTGGGCGGGGCCCTATCCGGCAGCCGGGCGTGGAGGCCGGCCACTGCGCGGGCCCGCGCTCCGGCTTCCTGGCGGATGGCCAGGCTTGATGGACGACCCCCGTTCCGGGCCGAGGCTCGAGGCGGGGATAAACAATGGACCAACGCCTGCCGTCTCCGGCCGGTCGCCAAGGTATTCCGGCCGACCTCCGGCGCGGAATCGCGGTGCCGCGTCCGTCGGGACAAGCGGTGCTCGTCGCGCGGTGACAGCAAATACCGGATGAATCGCCCGGCACGGACATCCGGCCTGTGGCGAGGCTCACGACGGGATCAGGACCATAGTGGCGCGCGGCTCCGGAGGACTGGCGGGGACGAATGCACTTCTCCGCGATTCGGCATGCGGGTGGCAGGTGGCCGCGTTGGAGGAAGGGCCCCCGCCCGCCGGGTGAGCGCCGTGACAACCGCCCGGGAACGGACCCGGGCCGGTGCCGGTGGCGGTCACCGGAGGTCGCTCCACCAGCGTTCGACCACGTGTGGGTGCGAGCGCAACCAGCCCATGAGCGCGTTCTCCCCGTACGCCGTCGGCAGAGCCGCCGACCATGGCGAGCAGGCGGGCGCTGGCGGTACGACCAGGAGGCCCGGCAGCAGTCGCCGGACGACACATGAGCAGTGGCATCCGTAGCAGGTGACGCGACGGCTTCTGCTGTTACGGCCTGAGTGCGCAACCAGTCGGTGGTGCACGCAGCCCTTTCGACGCGCGGTGCCCGCACGGGCGTACCTACGGACACCGGATGTCCTGTCAGCACGTTCCATACGTCCAAAAGCCTGCTGTCCAGTCGCCGTCGAGGGTGCCCTGCCGGACCGGCCAGTGACGAGCGGCCGCCGTGTCGGTCCGGTGTCGCCCGCGGTGATGCTCCAGGGCGGATATCACGTGAGCGGTCGCGTCGGGAACCGGTGGGTCACCGGCGGACTGCCAGGTCGGCCACAGCCACGACGCGTCCTGTCCGAAAGGAGCCGTCCGGCGCCTGCAGGCCCTCCAGATGCCGGACGGCATCCCGCGCTTCGGAACGGTCGCCGAAGCGCCATTCGTCCAGGGCGTGTTCGGGCAGTGCGCGCTTGCCGGACGGCCGCCCGGAACTCCGCATCGGCCTGTACGAGAGTGCCAGGCAGGCGAGACCGTTGTCCGTGATCCTAGGATCCGGCGGCACGTGCCATCCACCGTCCGCCGCCTGCAGCCCTATGGAGTAGGTGACGGCCCGAGTGTGCGCGGTGTCAGCACGTCGGGCGGCGCCCCGGCACCGCAAGCCGGAATCTGTTCGTATGGTGTGGACACCACGCGTCTTGTCCGGAAATCGCCGCGCCAGTTGGTGGCCGTTGCGGGGGCTGATTTTTGCCGACGGCCCGCACTTCGACTGGTTTCGGCGCTGCCGGGCGACGCTTCCACAGGCCACTGTGACGGCGAATGACCTGCCGAGAAGGGTGAGGATCATGCGTGAACGCAGTCGGCGCGTCGTCGCCGTTGCAGCACTGACCGCCACACTGGGGACTATGGGCGTCGCCAACGCCGCGACCTCCGGTGCGAGACCGGGACCGCCCGCCACCGAGGGGCGGTCGCTCGATACGTACAGCGTCTTCACGTCCCGCTACAGCGGCCGGTGCCTCGATGTAGCGGGTGGCAGCAGCCTGGACGAGGCGAACATTCATCAGTGGGACTGTGTGGGCGTCGCCAACCAGCACTGGAAACTCGCACCGACCGGTGACGGCTACTACTACATCACCGCTCAGCACAGTGGTAAGTGCCTGGACGTCGATACCCGCGCGGCCAACGGCGACTACGGGGGCAACGTGCACCAGTACCACTGCTGGGGAGGTGCGAATCAGCAGTGGCGACTGGACTACATCGGCGATGGTTACTACTACGTGGTTTCACGGTACAACAGCAAGTGTCTGGATGTGGACACCCGCAGTGGCAATGTGAACGGTGCCAACATTCACAACTGGACCTGCTGGGGCGGAAACAACCAGATGTGGAAGATCGCCCCGGCCTGAAAAAGGGACGGCGAGCCCTGGCAGGCTCAGCTCGGCCATCTGCTCTGCAGCTTCCCCCGCGGGTCGGGGTCTTCCTCCAGCGCGGCGGTCGCCGCCTTCCAGCTGATGTCCTCGGAGCAGAGGGCGCTGCGCAGGAAGGCCGTGGTGAGTTGCTGGATCAGGGCGACGCGGCGGGGTCAGGTCGTCGCCGAGGCAGGTCAGGGCGAGCAGCACACCCGCCTTGACGCGGGGGTCGGACATGTCCTCGCCGGGTATGCCGTCGGAGCCGAGGACACGCGCGCAGCAGCGCGCTCGCCGTCTGGGCGCCCCAGGAGTGGCCTGCCACGGCGATGCGGCTGCGGTCGAGGCGCCCGGCGAGACCTGGTACGGAGGCTTCCAGGATGTCGAGTCCGTCCAGTACAAGACGATGACGGGCAGTTCGCCGCCGGTCGCGGGAGCGGAGACACGGACCTGGAGGTCCTCGCCACGGCCCGGGGCGGGCAGGACGACCGGTTGCAGACCCTGCTGGACGCGGCCGCCGCGGTCTTCGTCGCGTCGGGCGTGGAGGCGCCGGTGCGCGACATCGCCGCCAAGGCCGGCGTCGGGATGGGCACGATCTACCGCCACTTCCCCACGCGGGCGGACCTCGTCATCGCCGTCTACCGCCATCAGGTCGACGCGTGCGCCGAAGCCGGTCCGGCCCTGCTGGCGACGAGCCCGACTCCTCACGCAGCCCTCGGACAGTGGGTCGGCCTCTTCGTCGACTTCCTGGTCACCAAACACGGCCTCGCAGCCGCACTGCAGGCCGACAGCTCCGGCTTCGAGGCGCTGCACGCCTACTTCCTCGACCGCCTCCTGCCGGTGTGCACCCAGCTCCTCGAAGCCGCCACCGCGTCCGGCGAGATCCGCTCCGGTCTCGACGCCTACCAGCTCATGCGGGGCATCGGAAACCTCTGCATCGGCGCCGACAGCGATCCCCGCTATGACGCACGCCAACTGGTCACGCACCTCGTCGCCGGACTACGCCAACCCTTCTGACCAGCCACACCCTTGCCCCGGCCGGAGGCCTTGACCTGGCAAGGTCACGTTGAGATCAGATCTCCCGGTCAGCACCGGCACCCGTGCCGCCGAGCAGGATGAACCGGGCCGGGCAGTGCCGTGGCTGCGACCACTACCCGGCCCGGAGGCCTCAGCCCTGCGACACGAGCGCGAAGGGATCACGCTCGTGCTCGTGCTCGTGCTCGTGCTCGTGCTCGCAGGCGTCGCCGGTCCCGTAAACGTCCCACGCGGGGAACGGGTCGACGGCCGGGATCCCTTCGCCGTCCCGCATGAGGCAGTCGGCGAGGGCGGCCCGGAGTTCCTCGCTGCGCAGATCGGTGCCGATGAAGACCAGTTCCTGCCCCTGCGCACCGTCCGCGTCCGCGCTCCGGAATCCGGAGGGCTCGAAGCGGGCGACGGAGCCGGCCTGCGACCACAGGCCGGTCACCCGGGGACGGCTCACCAGCCGGAAGAACCCCTTGGAGCGCAGGATCCGGCCGTAGGCCCCGCTGTCGAGGCCTTCGGTGACGAACTTCCACAGGCGGCCCGGGTGGAACGCGGCGTCCGAGCGGAAGACCATGCTGGAGATGCCGTACTCCTCCGTCTCCGGGACGTGGTCCCCGTTGAGCTCCATGACCCATCCCGGGGCCTGCTGCGCCCGCTCCAGGTCGAACAGCCCGGTCCCGAGCACGTCGCCGAGGGCCACGCGCCCACGGGTGGCGGTCACGATCCGGGCGGGCGGGTTGAGCCGGGCGAGGGCGGCCCGCAGCCGTTCGGCGCTCTCGGCGTCGACGAGGTCGAGCTTGTTGAGCACGATCACGTCGGCGAATTCGATCTGGTCCATCAGCAGGTCGCTGACGGTGCGCTCGTCGCCCTCGTACTGGTCGAGCCCGCGCTCGGCGAGCCCGTCCCCTCCTTCCAGTTCGGGCAGGAAGCCTGCGGCGTCGACGACGGTGACCATCGTGTCGAGGCGCGCCAGATCGCCCAGGGTGGCGCCGTCGTCGCGGGGAAAGGCGAAGGTCGCCGCCACGGGCATCGGTTCGGAGATGCCGCTGGACTCGATGAGGAGGTGGTCGAATCGGTCCTCGCGGGCGAGCCGGCCGACCTCTTCCAGCAGGTCGTCTCGCAGGGTGCAGCAGATGCACCCGTTGGTCATCTCGACCAGCCGTTCCTCGGTGCGCGACAGGGCGGCCTCGCCGCCGCGCACGAGCGCGGCGTCGATGTTGACCTCGCTCATATCGTTGACGATCACCGCGACGCGCAGGCCCTCGCGGTTGCTCAGCACGTGGTTGAGCAGAGTGGTCTTGCCCGCCCCGAGGAAGCCGGACAGGACGGTGACCGGCAGTCGGCCGCGCACGCCCGTCAGCCTTCGGGGCGCAGCAGGCCGCGCTCGTAGGCCTTGACCAGGCGCTGCGGCACCAGGTGGGCCACGCCGTCGACGGTGACCGGCACGAGGTGCGGCACGGCCGCCTTCCACTGAGCGCGGCGGTGGCGCGTGTTGCTGCGGGACATCTTCCGCTTGGGTACGGCCATGGGTTTTCGGGATCCTCTCCGGTCGGTGCGCAAGCGACGCTATATGAAAATGGATCCCATTACCAACTCTGTCGGCGATCGTCGCCGGCCTTGCCCGTGCGAACGGTGAGCCCTGTCCGGCGGGGACGATGACGGCGGGCGGAATGAGAGCTCCCGGAGGACCTGACCTGACCCGTCGACGACGGGAGGCGAGTTCCGGCCGGAGAGGGTGAATCGCGTGATGCGGACGCTGCGCCTGTTTCATGCTGCCGAACACCCTCGCCGGATCTCGACACCCGACCCTCGGAAGAACCGGAGTTCGCCGATGCGCCCGCGCCCGTGCACCCTGTTCGCCCTGGCTCTCCTCCTGGCCGTGACCACCACCTCCTTCCAGCCGACGGCCGCCGCCCCACCACGGCGGACGGCCTCCCTGAACCACGCCTGTGACTGCGCAGGCCACGGCTACGGCTACGGCTACGGCTACGACGACGTCCTCGATCTACGCGGCGCCCCGACGGCAGCGCTCCCCGGACTCGAAAAGGACAACAACTCGATCAACGTCTTCGCCGACCGTGGGGCTTGGCATGCCTACGCCCTGCCGGCAGCGGGCGCCCCGGGCGGCTACGGCGGATTCACCGGCCCCCTCTACATCGCGCAGGAGTACCCCTGGTGGCTGAGCACCTCCTTCAGCCGCATCCGGCTGAGCCAGGACGGCCGCCCGCTCGACCTCGCCGGCGGCGGACCGCCGCGCTTCACCTCCCGGCCCGGGTCCCTGTTCCAGGCCTACGACCTCGGTGGCGGCCTTCGGCTCACCCTTGAGCTGCGGTACGCCACGCACCGCACCGCGCTGGTAGGGGCCGTGGTGCGTAACACCGGACGCGTCCCGCGCACCCTCGGCGCCGCCTGGACCGGAAGTCTGCTGCGGCCGGCCGAGGCGCCCATGAGTCAGGCGCCGTCGCTGGCCGTCGCGTCCCGGGGCGTCGCGGTCGACTTCGCCAAGGTGCGTGCGGCGGACGATTTCCTCACCGACGGCACCGAACGGTTCGAGGTCCGGCACCGGGACCGGGTGCGTACGACCGTGTCGGAGGACGGGGACTCCTACCGTACGGAACTGGCCGCGCCCTTCACCCTCGCGCCCGGCACGACCCGCTCCCTGGACTGGACCGAGAGCTACACCTTCACGGAGGCCGAGCGCACCGCGGAAGCCGCTGAGGTGCGGCGGGTGCTCGCCGACCCGGCGCGGACCGTCCGGGCGGCGGACGCCCGCTGGCGCGGGTACGTCGACGGCGTGACCGCCGGGGTACCGGCCGGCCGGCGGCGGCTCGCCGTCAAGGCGCTGGAGACGCTGGTGACCAACTGGCGCAGCGCCGCCGGGAGCCTCGCGCACGACGGGATCACGCCGTCCCTCTCGTACAAGTGGTTCGCGGGCGGACTCTGGGCCTGGGACACCTGGAAGCAGGCGGTCGGCACGGCGCGCTTCGATGCGGGGCTCGCCGAGGCGCAGATCCGCTCGGTGCTCGACCACCAGGTGCGTCCAGGCTCCACGACCCGCCCGCAGGACGCGGGGATGGTCCCGGACGCCGTCTTCTACAACGATCCGCGGCGGGGCGGGACCAACTGGAACGAGCGCAACAGCAAGCCGCCGCTGGGCGCCTGGTCGGTGTGGCAGGTCTACGAGCGGAGCGGGAACAGGGACTTCCTGCGGGAGGTGTACCCGAAGCTGGCCGCGTACCAGGAGTGGTGGTATCGCAACCGGGACCATGACCACAACGGGCTCGCGGAGTACGGCGCGACCGTGGACCCCGCCAACGGCTCGCCCGGGCAGCAGCGGCTGGCCGCGGCCTGGGAGAGCGGTATGGACAACGCGCCCCGGTTCGACGCCGCGTCGGGCACCTCGGTCGTGCCGAACCGGGACGGCTCGGGGCGGGTGATCGGCTACTCGCTGACCCAGGAGTCCGTGGACCTCAATACCTATCTCGCCGTCGACCAGGAACACCTGGGCCGGATCGCCGCGGAGCTGGGGATGCGGGCGGCCGCCGGCGCCTGGCGGGCCAAGGCTGCCGCCACCGGCAGGGCCGTACGGGAGAGGATGTACGACCCGGCGACCGGTTGGTTCCACGACACCGCGCTCGGCTCCGGCGCCCGGCTGACGGAGCGGGGAAGGGGCATCGAGGGCGCGATCCCGCTGTGGGGCGGCGTCGCGACCCGGGCGCAGGCCGCCGCTGTACGCGGGCGGCTGCTGGATCCGTCCGAGTTCGGCACCGAGATGCCCCTGCCGACGGTCTCCAAGAGCTCGCCGTACTTCGCCGCGCGGCAGTACTGGCGCGGCCCCGTCTGGCTCGACCAGGCGTACTTCGCGATCGCCGGGATGCACCGTTACGGATTCGGCCGCGACGCCGACGCACTGGCCACGAGGCTGATCGAGAGAGCGGCCGGTCTGACCGGCAACGGACCGATCATGGAGAACTACGACCCACTGAGCGGGGCCGCTCTCAACTCCCCCAATTTCAGCTGGTCCGCGGCGCTGCTGCTGCCGCTGATCGCGGGGCGGCAGCCGGGACCCCGGTTCTGAGGACGGCCGGGCCCGCCCCGCGAGCCGCAAAGGGTCCTGCGGCGTCCGGCGGTCTACTGTCGGATCCGATACCGAGGAGGGCTTCGGATGCGCAGCGTGACCTATTCGATGGGCGTCTCACTCGACGGCTACATCGTCGGGCCGGACGGCGACTTCGACTGGACGGCGCCCGACGAGGAGGTCTTTCGCTTCTGGATCGACGAGATCCGAGAGGTCGGCGTCCATCTGCTGGGGCGACGGCTGTACGAGACGATGCTGTACTGGGAGACCGCCGACCAGGATCCATCGCTCGACGACTCCATGCTCGAGTGGGCCGCGCTCTGGAAGCCGCTCCCGAAGGTGGTGTTCTCCACCACGCTGTCGTCGGTGCAGGGCCACGCCCGCCTGGCCTCCGGCAGCCTGGCGGAGGAGATCGAGCGGTTGCGGGCCGAGCCGGAAGAGGGCGACATCGCGATCGGCGGCGCGACTCTCGCCGCCGAGGCCGCCGCATCGGATCTGATCGACGAGTACCGGGCCGTGGTCCACCCGGTACTCGTCGGCGGTGGCATCCCGTTCTTCCCCCGGCGCGAGCGCCGGGTGGACCTCGAACTCGTCGAGACCCGCACCTTCAGCTCGCAGGTCGTCTACCTCCGCTACCGCGTGGCGCGCCGGCTGTAGCTGCAGCAGCCGGACTCTGCGGATCCGGACCGAACGGCTGCCCGTGGAATCCAGCGAAGGAGGCTGGGCCCACCGCACGCTGTCCCTGCGGGTCCACGAGTCCCAAGAGGACGTGGTGGTGTGGCTGCCGATGGTTCGTCGCCCGCATACGCACGCAGGCCATGGATCTGCCCACCGAGATGCTGCGCGGTGGATCAGACACTCACCCAGTGGCTCCTCGAACAGTTCTGCACGGGAGTGGTGTGCCAGCTGGACGTGGACACCGGCGTGCTGCGGTGGTGCAACTGCGGTCACCTGCCTCCCCTGCTGATCCGCAATGAGGGCGTGCTGGAGCATGCCCTGGAGAGCCCGCCCCAGCCGCCCATGGGGCTGCCGTTCCAGCTCGAACCCACCCACCGCGAGGCGTACAACACGACGCTGGAACCCGGTGACCGGGTGCTCCTGTACACCGACGGCGGGCACCTTTGTCGCCGGTGGGTGAGGTGTCCTAGATCACTGAGGTGAGTTCCGTCAGGAATCCCTCATTCCGCCTTCCGTCGCCCTACGCTCACCGAACGCAACAGGAGCACCACAGAATCGACACAGACTCTCCACAGAAAGCCATCATGAACAGAACCGTAAAGAGAGCGGCGAAGCTCTTCACCGCGCCGGCCGCCGCCCTGGCCCTCCTCTTACCCGTCCTCGCCGTGACCGCGACTCCCGCAGCCGCAGCCGCGACCGACGCCTACACCTTCACCAACACCGACGGCACCCTCAACGCGACCGGCAATCGCGACGGGAACCAGATCTCCGTCACCCCCGACGGCACCAACTACACGAACTGGCGGCTGATCAAGCTCAGCGCCCCCGGCACGTTCAACATCGCCA
Organism: Streptomyces telluris; assembly: GCF_024519335.1. NCBI lineage: Bacteria > Bacillati > Actinomycetota > Actinomycetes > Kitasatosporales > Streptomycetaceae > Streptomyces > Streptomyces telluris. The sequence goes on along the minus strand of NZ_JANIID010000012.1, from coordinate 11,481 downwards.
GCACCTCCTCCGGGAAGTGCATCTACGCCTCCCAGCCCGCCGTGCAGCAGTCCTGCGGCAAGGACGGCGAGCAGTGGCACTTCCGCCCCGTGGACGGCAAGCCCAACGCCTTCGGCATCGTCCGCCGCGACGACTCCAGCGGCACCGAGTACTGCATGGACAACCGTGGCGGCCTCCACCTGTGGGGCATCCTCGCCCAGCCCAACGCCTGCAACGGCAGCGCGAGCCAGGAATGGACGGTCCCCGCGTCGAAGGCGGCCGAGGCGAAGGGCCTCGCCCTCGACTACTACGCCGACCTGTGCGCGAAGAAGACCTCCACCTGCTCGTGGACCCAGAAGTCCGAAGGGCAGCCCGAAGTCCTCCCCCGTCAGCCCGCCTCGTCGGTCTGGTACAACGACACCAGCGGCACCATGAAGCAGGTCTTCACCACGATCTACCACTCCGGCTGGGCGCAGTCGTACTCCGTAGGCTTGTCCTCCTCCGTCGGTGTCTCCACCCCGGTCCAAGCGATGATCGCCAACCAGCTCACCGCGACGCAGACCTACCAGTCCGACGAGACCACCGTGAACGGCATCGCGATCGACGTCCCGTCCAAGCACTACGGATGGGTCGACTTCGCCGCCGTCGGCAAGAAGGTCACCGGCACGTGGACCTTCAACACCGACAACCAGCCGTGGACCACCGACGCGACCGTGACCGTCCCCGTCATCAACTCGGCGGTCGGCTCCACGATGTACGTCGCCCGCACCAGCACGGACGCGCCCGGCAGTGGCACCAGCAGCACGGACGTCAAGCCTGCCGCGCTCGCGAAGACCGCGAAGGCCACCATGGACGTGCCCGCGGGCGGCAAGCTGACCGCCCACAACGGGAGTGTCCAGGTCAGTGACGCCGGCGGCAGCACGATCGCAACGGTGCAGCCCGGAACCGTCACGGACACCAACGGCACGACCCACAAGGTCAGTCTCTCGGTGGACGGCAACACCGTCACCCAGACCGTCGAAGGCGTCACCGGCGACACCATCACCGGCACGATCACGCCCCCGACCTACTCCCTGGGCGGCGGCACCTCCGCCGCCGCGGAGAAGGCGGTCAAGTCGATGACGTCGGCGAAGTCCTTCCTGGCCGCTCCCGCTTCCGCTCCGAAGAACAGCGACGAGCACGACAAGTGCATGGCCAAGAAGATCGGCACCAGCATCGTCGTCTCAGGTGCCATGGGCGCCCTGGCCGGCCCCGAAGGAGTCGCCATCGGCATGCTCCGCGGCGCGTTCACGGGCATCGCCAAGGGTGTCATCGAGTGCTGACCGAGCACGTGAACTGACCACTTGAACAACTTGAACGACCGCGTCCCCCTGCCTACGGACCGGCAGGGGGACGTAGCGCACATTCCCCCGAACCGCCGAGATACCTGCCGATGGGGAGCACATGGGCGCCGATGACCAGCGGTTTGCCCATCGGCGTAGTGGTTTCGAGTCTCGTCCTCCCCTTGTCGAAGTCGGCCTTGTTGGTGACGCCGTCGCCGGTCGGAACGAAGAACGGCCACAGGCCGGCAGCCGCCTCGGCCTTGATGACCTGCTGGTCTCCGGAAGTGAACGCGGCATCCGAGGTGACCACGCTCGTGAGTCCCTCCACGACCAGCAGCGAGGCGATCGCCCGCTGCAGCCTCCCGGACTTCTCACCGAACGCCATGTCCCAGTGCAGCTGAGGCTGGGAAGCCCAGGGTGGACTCGTGCGCTTCGCGTACGCCTCGTGAAGCCGGCTCGAGTCGTACCAGCGGGGGTCGGGATTGACCGGCCAGACCGCATACGCACCCAGTTCGGCTTCGACGGTCACCGCGCTGCGGGCAAAACCGGTGGTGATCGCGTCAGACCGGCCGGCACCGGCCCACAGTCCCGAGCAATCCTTGTTGACCCCGCCGGTCCAAGTGCCGGAGACATCCCCGCTCGTCGTCGCACTGCCGAAGGAAACCGTCGCCGGTGGGGAGTCCCTGAGCATGCCCAGCAGTTCCCTGCTGCCGCCCAGGTACTCGGCAGGTCGCGGGGGCGGCCCCTGGTAGGAGCGCAGAAACCTCTGCAGGGCCCCCAGGCGCACGATGTCCCGCAGTGCGGAGGCGCCCTCGTTCGCGACATCCGGGTGGTACGTCATCGCCCAGGCGTAGAAGACGTCGGGCAGCCTGTCCTCGTCCGGCCGGGGTGTCAGTCCCCTGAGGTACTTGAGCCATTCCTGATGGATTCCCGGGCCGATCGCTGTCACGAAGGTGCTCTCCGGGACGGACAGCACCTGAATCACGGCGGCGTACGCCTCGAAGAACAGCGCGCTCTCCGCCACCTGCCGATTGAAGGTGAGAGAGGCGGGCGGGACGGTGTTCTCACGGGCCCACAGGGCGGTGTCGGACGGGGCCAGTGGAGGCGCGGGCTGGATGAGCTGGGTGGTCGACGGAGAGGCCGGCAAGCTCTTCTGCACGGCGTTGTACCAGCGGTTCTGGAGCTCGGTCATCGGGTCGGGCGGTGAAGGCGGAACGGTCGGCATGGCGCTGGCCTTTCGTCGGGCGCTCCTGACCGGCCGGGGACCGCCGGCCCCTGGCCGGTCAGGTCGTCTGCGTCGCCTCTGAAGCGGGCGCTACTGCTCAAGCGCTGCCGACGTATAGCCGAGGAACCGGCCGATCGGCAGGACGTTGACTCCGATCAGCACCGGAACGCCGGGAGCGGATTTGGTGGTGATCGTGGTCTCGCCCCGGTCGCTGAATTGCGTATTGGTTGTCATGCCGTACTCCCGGCTGCCGTTGTAGAACGGCCAGAGCCCGAAGCCCGAGTTGCCCCGGATTATTTGCTGGTCCTGTCGGCTGAACGAAGTCCTGGCGGTCACGCTGATGTCCATGGCGTCGGCCACCAGGAGATTGACCGTGACCCGCTGGATGTTTCCGGAGGGCCCGAATGTGCTGTCCCAGGTGATCGCACTACCGCTGCGCCACGGGGGGTCGCCCTTCTTGCTGTAGGCGGTGCCGAGGGCGGATGAGCCGTACCAGGCCCCGGCGTTCGTCTGGAAGCTCAGGACGTGCCCGAAGGAGGCTCTGATGCTGATCTCGCTCTGCGCGAAGAATTCACTCAGGCGCTCGGTGCTCTCACTTCCCCTCCACAGGCCGAACAGCACGGAACGCCGCCCGGAGGACCATGTTTTGCTCACGTCCGAGCTCGTGGTCGAGCTGTGCATCTCGAAAGCCCGCTGGGGCGCTTGCGAGAGGTCCCGCACCAGGGCGTCGTAGCCGCGGGCCCAGTCCGGTGGCGCGGGCGGTCTCTGCATGTAGGGCATCAGGGCCTGCTGCGCGGAGCCGATCGGGTCGAGGATGATCGCCGCGTACGCCGACGCTCCCTGTTGCGCGACGTCGGGCGCGTTCACCATCGCCCAGTTGAAGAAGATGTCGGGGAACTGGTTCACCGGAGGTATCGGCTTCAGTGACTGCAGGTACCTCACGAAATTCTGGAAGTTCTCCTCGCCGACCTCCTGCTTGACGTCGATCCTCGTCGCCGACCGCAGGGCGGACAGGACCCCCTTGTAGTCGGAGAAGAGCTGGTTCCCGCCGCTCTGGGTGTAGTTCTGGTCCAGCGAGAGCGGTGGGATGTTGTTGAGGAAGGACCAGAGGAATGTGTCCCCGCCCTCTATGGAAAGAGGGGCTGCCGGCTGGAGGAGCTGGAAGGTTTGATTCGACTGGCCCAGCCCGTGGGTCAGTGCGTTGTAGAGCTGGTTCTGTACCGTGATGAACGACATGGGACGTCTTCCCTTCGTGGGTACTGGACGGGAGGAAAGTCCGGACAGCTTCCTTTTGCGGGCCATGGTCGGTTCTTTGCCACCGGGAGAACCAGTTCGGACATGATGCTCGCGCGCGTGACGGATAACAACCGTTCCTTTTCAGGATCATCACGTATTGGCCACGTTCACTCATGCTCTTTGCGCACCGCGCTCACCGGGCCGCGGTGCACGTGAGCCGTACTGATCGGGCCGGACGGCAGTCGAAAAGGCGGTGCGGCCGACGCTCGGCCCGCGTCAGGTGCGTCCTGAGAGGAGGGTGTGCCGTGAGAGATGACCGGTTGGGCTCTGGCGGGACGTCAACGTCCGGGAACGCGACGCCGGGAGCCGAGGGAGATCACTCCGCGGTCGGCAGGGGCTGCTCGGTCCAGATGGTCTTGCCGGTGGAGGTGTAGCGGGTGCCCCACCGCTGGGTGATCTGGGCGACGATGAACAGGCCCCGGCCCCCCTCGTCGTCGGCGGCGGCGTGGCGAAGGTGGGGCGAGGTGTGGCCGGTGTCGGCGACCTCGCAGACGAGGCTGCGGTCGCGGATCAGCCGGACCTGGACCGGCCCGCCGGAGGCGTAGCGGACGGCGTTGGTGACCAGCTCGCTGACGATGAGCTCGGTCGTGAACGACAGGTCGTCGAGCCCCCACTCGACCAGCTGCCCGCTGGTGACGGACCGGGCCCGCGCGACGCTCTCGGGGTCGGCGTCCAGCTCCCAGACCGCCACCTGCTGCTCGTCGAGCATCCGGGTACGGACCAGGAGCAGGGCCGCGTCGTCGTCCACCGGTCCGGGCAGCAGCTCGGCCACGGTGCGGTCGCAGAGCTCCTCCAGAGGGCGCCGGCACTCGGCGAGGACACCGGTGAGCAGGCCGATCCCCGTCTCGGTGTCGTGGTCCGGGGCCTGGACGAGACCGTCGGTGAACAGGGCGAGCAGGCTTCCGGCGGGCAGCTGGAACTCCACGCTCTGGAAGGGCGCGCCGCCCAGGCCCAGGGGCGGGCCCTCCGGGAGGCCCGGACGGCTGACGGCACCGCGGGCGGGGTCGACGACGACGGGCAGCGCGTGGCCCGCGCGCGCCATGCTGCACCGCCCGGACACCGGATCGTAGACGGCGTACAGGCAGGTGACCCCCAGGGCCTCGTCGCCGCCGGCCCCGGGCGTGCCCCCGCCGCGGCCTTGCGCCCGCTCCTCGGCGGCCCGCTCCTCGGCGGTCTGCCCGACCACGTCGTCCAGGCGCGCGAGCAGTTCGTCCGGGGCGAGGTCGAGGCGGGCCAGGACCCGTACGCTCGTCCGCAGCCGGCCCATGGTGGCGGCGGCGCGCAACCCGTGGCCGCGCACGTCCCCGACCACCAGGCCGACCCGGGAGCTCGACAGCGGGATGACGTCGAACCAGTCGCCGCCGACCCCGGAGCGGCTGTCGGCGGGCACGTAGCGGCTGGCCGCCTCGGCCCCGGTCAGCGACGGCAGGTGGTGGGGCAGCAGACCGCGTTGCAGTTTGAGGGCGGCGGTGTGTTCCCGCGTGATGACCAGCATCAGGACGACGCCGACCAGCAGGGCGCCCAGGCCCACGACGCTCACCCCGCCGGTGCGCCCGAGGATCGGCAGGTCGTAGGAGGTCGAGCCGTAGTCCGGGGCGGCGTAGACGACGAAGGCGGCGTAGCAGAAGAGGCTGAGCATCAGGAGCCCGCCCAGCCCCGGAAGCACCCCCTTGAACAGCAGGTCCCGGGGGCTGCGCGTGAGCAGCCCGCGGTACCACCAGACGCAGGCGAAGCCGGTGAGGCCGTAGTAGAAGGCGATCGCGAGGCCGACCGCGCTGATGGAGTCGGCCAGCACGTCGTGGCTGATCACGGTCAGCAGGACGAGGAAGCCGATGGAGACCAGGCCCATGCCGACGGTCGACCAGGTCGGGGTGAGGAACCTGCTGTGCACCCGGGCGAAGCGCGAGGGGACGGCCTTGTGGGCCGCCATGGAGAAGACGGTGCGGGCCAGCGGCAGGATGGTGGTCTGGGTGGACGCGACCGCCGAGGTCAGCACCATGAAGATGAGCAACTTGGTGAAGAACCAGCCGGGGCCCGTCGTGCCGAAGACGGCACCGCCCAGGCCGGAGAGCACGTCCCCGGAGTTGGCCGTGTTGCCCAGGCCGGTGCCTTCGGTGCCGATCCCTGCGAACGCCTGCGCCGACGTCGCCACCAGGGCGTAGATGCCCAGAAGGAGCACGGTGGAGACGACCGCCGCCCGTCCGGGGGTGTGCTTGCTGTCGGCGGTCTCCTCGTTGACCGCGACGGCGGTGTCCCAGCCCCAGTAGATGAAGACCGCGGCCAGGAGGCCCGCGGTCAGCTTCTCGGCCGACGGCACATGGAGGGGGTTGAACCAGGAGGCGGAGACGTGGATCGCCGCCGGCGGCCCGTCGGCGTAGACCCTGACCAGGGCCATCACCGCGAACAACGCCAGCACCGCCACCTCGGCGCACACCAGCCAGCGCTGGAGGGCCGCCGACACCTCGATGCCCACGTAGCAGACCGCGGTCATCACGGCGATCCAGCTGACCCCCGCGACGGTGGTCCACAGCCGGCTCTCGGCGAGCGAGTCGAACCCCAGCAGCCGGAAGCCGTAGATGCCGGCGATCTCGGCGAGGTTCGCCATGGCGATGACGTCGGCGACGATGATGCCCCAGCCGCCCATCCAGCCGATGCGCGGGCCGAAGGCGCGGGAGGCCCAGGTGAAGGTGGTGCCGCAGTCGGCGTCGCCCGCGTTGAGCTCCCGGTAGGCGTACGCGATCAGCAGCATCGGGACGAAGGCCAGCATCGTCACGATCGGCGCCTGGAGGCCGACCCCCGCGACGATCAGGCCGAGCGTCGCCGCCAGGCTGTACGCCGGAGCGGTGGAGGACAGGCCCATGGCGACCGAGGAGACCAGTCCCAGAGCACCGGCTTTGAGCCCCTTCTCGCCCGCGCCGGGGCCGGGCGCGAGCGGCGCGGCGGGCTCGGCCGGACCGCCGGAGGACTGCACCCCTGCGTTCATCTCCGCTCGATCTGCATTCATCTCCGCATCTCGCCTGGAGGGCCCGCGCCCTCGGGAGAACTCAGATCACCATTTTCCCCGGAGTCGATCAGGTCCGCCAGGCGATGGCGCGCCGGGCGGGCTCACAGCCGGCCCTGCCCCCGGCTGCGCCGAGCCGATACGCCACGGCCCGCCCGCACCCGGCGGTGCGGGCGGGCCGGAAGTGACCGCCGGGTCAGTCCTGGCGAGCGGTCACCTCGATGAGGTGGAATCCGAACTGGGTCTTCACCGGGCCCTGGACCACGTTGGTCGGGGCCGAGAAGACGACCGTGTCGAACTCGGGAACCATCTGCCCCGGACCGAACGAACCCAGGTCGCCGCCCTGCCGACCGGAGGGGCACGTGGAGTGCGCCTTGGCGAGCTCGGCGAAATCAGCCCCGGCCTCGACCTGCGCCTTCAGCTCGTTCGCCTTGTCCTCGGAACTGACCAGAATGTGACGCGCAGAAGCCCTAGCCATGAGTTGCATCCCTTCGATTACCTATCAATATCGCCGGGAAGACGCTCCGGGGGACCTTCTCAGGTGCAACGCTTACGGCGCCCACCTGTCATCGATCCCCTCGTCTCCCGTGAGCCGGCCTCATCGGCCGGCCGCCGTGGCATCGTCTCATGTGCCGCCCCCGCCGCCGGGCCACCACGCGTTCACAGCCCTGGTGACATGCGCGGGCAGAGGCGACGGCCGGGAGAAGCCGCGACGGGGCACGGCCCCTCGGGAGCTCACCGGCGCGGCGGTCCGGCCCGGGGTCGCTCTCGGCGCAGGGTCAGTGTTCTCGCCTCTCCCGGGTCGATGGTGAGCGAACGGTCCGGCAGGACGACCCTGACAGGGGATTCTTCCGAGTCCGGCACGCTGACGGTCAGTCGTTCGCCCCGCAGCCGTACTCCGATCCCCCAGTGCCCCCGGTAGCGGATGGTGAAGCCGAACTCGGACAGCTCGGGAAGGTGCACCGGGTCGAGCCAGAGGGCGTCCTCGCGGGTCTCCAGCCCGGTCAGGCCGCGCTGCACCAGGTCCAGGGTGCCGGCCATCGCGCCGAGGTGGATGCCCTCGGCCGTGGTGCCGCCCTGGAGGTCGGCGACGTCGCCCTCCAGGGCTTCCCGGCAGTAGCGCCAGGCGTCGGCGCGGCGGGCCCGGGCGAGCACCCAGCCGTGGACCAGGCCGCTGAGGGTGGAGCCGTGGCTGGTGCGGCGCAGGTAGTAGTCCACGGTGCGCTGCCACGTCTCGTCGGTGAGCTCGTATCCGAGGCGGGCGAAGACGGCGGACAGCTCGGCCGGTGAGAAGAGGTATCCGAGCATCAGTGCGTCCGCCTGCTTCGACGCCTGATACCGGTTGACGGAGTCGCCTTCGGCCTCCAGGATGCGGTCCAGCCGGCGGATGTCGCCGTACTGTTCCCGGTAGCCGTCCCAGTCGAGCTCGGCCAGCCGCTCGTAGCCCTCGAACTGGCTGATGACATTTTGGTGGAACGGTACGCGCAGGTGACGGGAGACGTCTTCCCACAGGGAGAGCTCCCCGGCGTCCGGGCCTCCGTGTTCCAGCAGCTCCTGCCGGCGCCGCGGCGGCAGGGTCCCGATCAGCTCCAGCGCGCGGGTGATGACCCAGGCGGCCGTGACGTTCGTGTAGGCGTTGTCGTCGATGCCGGGCCGCACGGCCCCGGGGTAGCCGTCGTGGTATTCGTCCGGCCCGACGACGCCGCGGATCCGGTAGCGGCCGCTCGTGGGATCGTGCTCCGCGCTCGCCGCCCAGAAGCGGGCGATCTGCAGCAGCATCTCCGCGCCCCTGGTGTGCAGGTATCCGGTGTCGCCCGTCGCCTGGCAGTACTGCCACACGTTGTAGGCGACGGCGGAGCCGACGTGGTGCTGGAGGCCGGAGCGGTCGGGCAGCCACCGGCCGGAGTGCGGGTTGAGGTGCAGCGTCTGGGTCTCGTCCCGGCCGTCGCTGCCGCTTTGCCACGGGTACTTCGCCCCGGGACGGCCCGCTTCCCGTGCGGCCGCCACGGCCCTGGGCAGGCGGCGGTGGCGGTAGTCCAGCAGCGCGCGGGAGACCTCCGGGAAGTGCAGGTTCAGATGGGGCAGGACGAACAGCTCGTCCCAGAAGACGTGCCCGCGGTACGCCTCGCCGTGCAGCCCTCTGGCCGGAACGCCCACGTCCAGGTCGGCGGTGTGCGGGGAGAGCGTCTGCAGGACGTGGAAGAGGTGGAGCCGGAGGACCCTGCCGGCCTCCCCCGGCACGCTGAGGTCCGCCTGTCTCCACAGTTCTTCCCAGGCGGCCTTGTGGGAGCGCAGCAGCGTGTCGAAGTCAGGTGCTGACGATGCCCGTTCCACAGCGGCGGAGAGAGGGTCGCTGATCGCCCGGTCGCGGGCGGTGTGCAGTGCCACGCACTTGTCCACGGTGGCGGACCGTCCGTCATCGAGGGTGAGTTCGGTGTGCTGGGCAGCCTCGTGACCGTCACCGGTTCTGGAGAAGGACGTCGGACGGCATCCGGTGACGACGGCGCGTTCCGCCATGCCGATGCCGATGTCGGAGGTCCTGGTGCGGCAGTACAGCCAGACCGTGCCGGGTTCCGCCTCACCGGTGCGGAAGGCGGTGAGGTGGTTGCGGTCGAGGGCCCGGTAGCGGTGCACGTTGCCGTTGATGACGTGCCCGTCGAGGCCGGATTCGACGTGGATCCGCCCGGACCAGCCCTCGGGGGTGAAGACGGTCCGCAGCGCCGCGAGGTGCGGGTCGCCCATGTGGACCAGCCGGCACTGCTCCACGCGCAGGACCCGCCCGTCGGTTCCCCGGTAGCGGAAGGACCGGGTCAGCGTGCCCTGCCGCAGGTGCAGGCTCTGCCAGTGGCCGGAGACCTCACACGTGTCCATGGCGAACCACGGGCCCGGCGCACCGTCCTCGGAGACCAGACGGAAGCGCAGGAGCAGCCAGTTCGGCAGGTTGACCATGTCCTCGTTCTCGACGCTGCGGCCCGCCACGGTCGAGACCCGGCGGTCGTAGCAGCCGGCCGCGTAGGTGCCCGGGTAGTGCACCAGCCCGGCCCTGCTCTCGGGTGCCGCGCCGCGCGTGGCGAAGTAGCCGTTGCCGAGCGTGCACAGCGACTCCCGCAACCGCTCGCTGTCCGGGTCGTAGCCTTCGTACTCCCACGTCCACTCCGGCATCACCGGCCTCGCCTCCCGTCCTCCGCACCGCGGTGCGGGCCCGTCGTCGCCCGCTACCGGGTGGGCGAAGGCACGAGCGTGTCGTCACCGGTACGGCCGGCCAGGTAGTCGGCGACGTTCCGCGCGGTGGTCGCCACGATCTGGCCGACGGCGTCGCGCGTGAAGTACGCCTGATGGGAACTGATCAGGACGTTCCCGAAGGTCATCAGCCGGGCGAGCGTGTCGTCCGTCATGACGTCGAGCGACTTGTCGAAGAAGAAGACTCCTGCTTCCTCTTCGTAGACATCCAGTCCGACGCCTTCGAGGCGTCCGGCCCTCAGGGTCTCGACCAGCGCGTGAGCGTCCACCAGGCCGCCCCGGCTGGTGTTGATCAGAAGGGCGTCGTCCTTCATGAGGGACAGTGCCCGCGCGTCAACGATGTGATGGGTCTCCGGCACCAGAGGGGCGTGCAGGCTCAGCAGATCGGACTCGGAGAACAGGCGTTCACGGTCGACGTACTCCATGCCCAGGACACGGCACTCCTCGTTCGCGGCGATGTCGTACCCGAGCAGCCGCATGCCGAAGCCCGCGGCGATACGGGCGAAGGCGGTGCCGATCCTGCCCGTGCCGAGCACTCCTGCTGTCCGGCCGTGGAAGTCGCGGCCCATCAGACCGTTGAGCCGGAAGTCGAAGTCCCGGGTGCGGGTGACCGCCCGCGGCACCTTGCGGTCGACCGCGAGGGCCAGTGCCCAGGCGAACTCCGCCACGGAGTGCGGCGAGTAGGCCGACACCCGGGACACGGCCAGCCCCAGGTCACGGGCCGCTTCCAGGTCGATGTTGTTGTATCCGGTCGCGCGCTGGGTGATGAGCCGGGTGCCGCCGGCGGCAAGGATGCGCAGCACGCCCTCGTCGAGGACGTCGTTGACGCTGCTGCAGACCACCTGGCAACCGGCAGCCGTCACAGCGGTGTCGCCGTTGAGGACCAGGTCCAGGCACCGCAGGCCGTGATGTTCCCGGAATGCCTCTTCCAGCAACGGTCTTTCGTCGACCGTCACTCCGTAGGCGACGATGTCCACCATGGCGTAAGGCCTCCTTACCTTTCCCGCCGCCGTCTCCGCTCACGGCCATCATGACTTCTCCGGCGCCCAGCCGGTCATGGACGGCACGCCGGACCGCTTCGTGGTCGCCCGGCGGACACGTCCTGCCCGGCCGCGTACGCGAGAAGCCGCGAAAAGATGCTTGAAACATCCACAGCCGACTCTGCAGCCGGCACTGCATTCCCGCAGCTCCACAAGCGTCACCCCGCCGGCTCCCTGCCTGCCATGGGCCGAAGGGTCCTGGCACTGGGTCCCGAGGGCAGATGGGCTTCGGTCCCGCCGCCCCTCTGGGGTAGACTTGAAAAGTTCTTCAATTCACCAGTTTCCGTAATAGCCAAGTCGTTTCGGGTGTGGAGGTCGGGTGGGCGGGTTCGTCGAGGCACACGGCGTGGAAGCGGAGGGCGAGCAGTGATGAGGGCC
>NZ_JANIID010000110.1:0-206 GCF_024519335.1 Streptomyces telluris | reverse complement strand
GTGGAGCCGGTGCGGGTGGAGGTGACGATGCCTGAGCGGCGTAGTACCGCTAGTTGCTGGGAGAGGCTGGAGGCTTCGATGTCGATTTCGGCGAGCAGGTCGCGTACTGGCCTGGGGCCGTCCTGGAGCAGTTCCAGGACCCGGATGCGGACCGGGTGTCCCAGCATCCGGAAGAACTCGGCCTTCGCCTGATACAGCGGAACCGG